>JACMIX010000016.1 GCA_014380935.1 Gloeobacterales cyanobacterium ES-bin-141
AGCGGTTCAGCGCGACCGCCCAGGTGCTCGGCCAGGAACTGTTCAGCGCGGGCACTGAAGTCGATGCGGTTTTCGGGGCGGGCAAAACCGTGGCCCTCGTCGGGATAAAGGACGTAGGTAACCGCGCCGCCATTTTTCTCGATAGCGGAGACAATCTGCTCAGACTCTGCCTGGTTGACGCGCGGGTCGTTGGCCCCCTGGCCGATGAGCAACGGTCGGCGGATCTGGTCGGCTTTGAAGAGCGGTGAGGCATTGCGGATCAATTCGGCGTCCCGTGGGTCGTCAACATTGCCCATGCGCAAATCAAACATGGCCCGAATCGGTTTCCAGTAGGGCGGAATGGTCGAGATTAAGGTCTTCAAGTTGGAAGGACCGACGATATCGACGCCGCAGGCGAAGACCTCCGGGGTAAAAGTCAGCCCGGCCAGGGTCGCGTAGCCGCCGTAGGAGCCGCCGTAGATTGCCACTTTCTGGGGGTCGGCAATGCCCCGGGTGCCGGTGGCCCAGTTGACGGCGTCGATCAGGTCATCGTGCATCTTGAGGCCCCACTGCCGGTTGCCCGCGTTCAGGTAGGCCTTACCGTAGCCGGTGGAGCCCCGGAAGTTGACCTGCAAGACGGCGTAGCCACGGTTGGCAAGCCACTGCACGGTCGGGTTGAAGCCCCAGTTGTCTCGCGCCCAGGGACCACCGTGTACGTAGAGCACCATCGGCAGTTTGCGGGCCGGGACGCCGACTGGGGTGGTGAGGTAGGCGCGCAGCTTCAGCCCGTCGCGGCTATCGATCATGACGGGTTCCATGCGGGCGAGGGGTAACCCTTCGAGCTTCGGGCGTTGCACCAGAAGCAGGGTTGCTTTTTTAGTGGCACGGTCCCAGGTATAGTAGCGGACCGAGGCGCGGTCGGCAGTGTAGACCACCAACCAGGTAGAGTCGCGGCTGTCGCGGTTGACGATGCTGAAGTCGCCGTCAAAGACGCTTGCAAGCTTGCCGAAGTCGGCCTCGACCGACGGGTCGATTACCTGCCAACTCTCCCGCCCCGGCGCAAATGACACTGCCTGCACCTGGTGTGTCCGGGGCTGAATCACCACCTCCTCGGCGTCCACTTCTGGGTTGGCGGCCAGTACGCGCTCGGTCTTCTTGGCAATATTCTTGACTACGACGCGAGCAGTATCGGTACTAAGGGAGGAAATCAGGGTTGCAGACTGGCCATCGCCAGTGAAATCGACGAACTTGAGAATCTCGGTCGGATCGGCCTTCAGCCAGGTCTTCCAGGGCACCCCGGCTTTCTCGCGAAGGCGAATTTCGGTGCCGCCATCTGGGGTTGTGACTGTTGCGGCCCGCACTACGAGTTTCGAATCGGCTGAGAAGCTTTCGACGTCGCCGGGGTTTTCGGTGTCGAGTACGAGGGCTCCGCTATTCAAGTTGAGACGATAGACATCAAAGAGGCGGGGGTCGCGCTGGTTGAGTGAGACCAGGATCTGATCAGGAAAGTTTGGATCGACCGCTATCACCTCGGCGCGCACTTTCAGGGCCGGTGTCAGGTCGTGGGTTTGATTTTTGGCCGGGTCCACACCGTAGAGGTGAAAGTTTTCGTCGCCATCGCTGTCCTGCAAGTAGAGCAGCGTCCGGTTGTTATAAGCCCAGAAGAACTGGCGAATGCCCCGTTTTTTGTCACTGGTGACAATCTTGTCGTCATTTTTGCCAACGGTCTTTACCCAGACTTGCAGGACGTCTTTTTGATCCGGGGCCAGCCAGGCGAGGCGTTTGCCGTCCGGTGAGAGTTTCGGGCTTGTCTTCTCGGGGTTACCAAAGAGCACTGCGCGCGGAATGAGCGGCGGCAGTTCCGCGTGAACTGCCTGAGTAGCTCCATCGCTGATAGCTATCAGGCTGGCCAGGGCGAGCAGGCAGGCTTGCAAACCAGGATGGCGCATTGGCTATATGAGACCTCGAAATATCCAATAGACTATCAAAGAGGCAGTACTCCCGGTACACGGGTCTATTCAGGGAACGAACCATGACCCACATCGGCCTACTCTGTCCCACTGCCAGCGGCCACCTCAATCCCATGACGACGCTGGGACATGAGTTGAAACAACGAGGGCACCGCGTCACTCTAATCGGTACGCTGGACGCACAACCAAAAGTTCTGGCGGCGAGATTAGAATTTCAGGCTATTGGCGAAGCAGAGTTTCCGGCTGGTTCGACCGCAGATTCTTTTGCCAAATTGGGTCAACTCAGCGGGCTGGCTGCCTTCCGTTACACTGTCTCGTTGTTTAAGCAGGGAACTGCCACTTTGTTGCAAGAAGCCCCTGCGGCGCTCAGGAGCGCTGGAATAGAAGTCCTACTCATTGACCAGGCTTCCTTTGGTGGTTCGACAGTTGCCCAATTACTGGATCTGCCTTTTATTAGTGTCTGCTGTGCCCTGATGCTTAATCGAGATCCCAATGTCCCTCCTTGGATTACTTCCTGGAGTTATCATCCAAGCTGGTGGGCACGTTTGCGCAATCAGGCCGGTACCGAGCTGATGGGTAGTATTGTCAGGCCGATTACAACGCTCATCGCCGAGTATCGTCAGAAATGGAATTTACCCCCGCTCAGAAGTCCGAATGATGCCTATTCTCAGCTGGCCCAAATCTGTCAGCAACCAGCTGAATTCGAGTTCCCAAGGCAATCCTTGCCTTCGTGCTTTCACTTCACCGGACCTTTCTCGAACCCTACCAGTCGTGAGCCCGCTTTTTTCCCGTTTGATAAATTGACGGGGCAACCACTTATTTACGCTTCCCTTGGCACAGTGCAAAATCGCCTGCTCGGAACGTTCCAGACTATTGCCGAGGCATGTCAGGATCTGGATGCGCAGTTGGTCATTGCCCTGGGTGGTGGGAGCACGTCAGAATCACTGCCTACCTTGCCCGGTTCTCCTCTGGTAGTTGGATATGCCCCACAGTTGGAACTCTTGCAACGGACCACGCTCACGATTACGCATGCAGGCATGAACACCGCCCTGGAATCCTTGAGCAATGGAGTACCGATGGTGGCGATTCCGATTGCCAACGACCAGCCGGGAGTAGCCGCACGTATCGCCTGGACTGGGACTGGAGAAGTAGTTCCCCTGAAAGGTTTAAGTGTTGTCAGGCTGCGGAATGCACTGGAGCGCGTATTGACAGAAGATGCTTACAAAAAGAACGCTCTCAGGCTACGAGAGACAATTAGACGAGCAGGAGGAGTCAAGAAAGCGGCTGACATTGTCGAACAGGTGATATCCACGAGGAGTCCTGTTCTGGCCAAATAGGAGCCCATGCTCAGAGGCCGTTGCCCTGGCTTCTTGGACTTGTCATAGCAACTCGAATGTAAAGATAGTCTCTACGCTATCAGGTGCTCCACATGACCGCGCAGTAAGTTTGCAAGCGATAAACTGCCGTCATCCCATCTTTCAAATTCCCATGAAGATCACTCGCAAGGCAGCAATCGCTGGTATAGCGGTTCTGGCGCTCCTCGTGCCGACCCTGGTCATTTCCCAGCGCCAGCAATCAAGCCAGCCGCGCACGACCGTGGTCATGGACGATCCCGCCGCCGAGCAACAACTGAATCGGGAGTTATGGGAATGGGTCAAGAAGACGCCTTACGAGAATGCCCTTGCATATGTCCGTGCCGCCCAGATTGCCCGAGCCGACGAGACAGCCTTCGTGCAACTGCCCACCGGCTGGACGATTGGCCCGGTTGGAACGCAGGTGAAAATCGGAACCTTGCCGTTTGAGGCGGTGAACTACGCAGGCTACACCGTGGTGCTCAACACGGGCTACGCCACCGGTCCCCAGACGATCTCCGTCGTCGATACCGCCACGGGTCAGGTCAACCGGACCCTGGAAGTGGAGACACTCTTTGCCAGTGCTAGGGTCGGCCTCGATGAGGACCTGTACGTTAGCGGAGGCTTCTCCCAGCAGGTCTACCGCTACAACAACCAGTTCGCACCCGTGCGCACCTATACTCTGCCTGGCCACACAACCGGCATTGCCACGGTCGATGCAACCCACCTGGCCGTGTCCTACTTCACGGGGCCGGAGGCAGCCGGACTGTTAAGACCTGGGAAACTGGCCCTCCTCAACACCGAGACCGGTGCAATCGAGCAACAGGTCTCCCTCTCGGCACTCGAACCCTATGCCGTCGAGTACACCGATGACAAGTTTTATATAACGATCCCCGGCGGCAACCGAGTCCTGGTTCTCGACCGTGCCCTCAAGCTACGCAAGTCACTGACCGTCGGTGAGACACCCCAAACCCTCTGCCAGGACGGCCCACTTCTCTACGTCGTGAACTCCAACTCCGATAGTCTCTCAGTCATCGACACCGCGACAGATACAGTCGTAAACACGCTGCCCGTGCGTTACAAGAATTTCACCCGTGGTAGCGCCCTGACCTCCTGCACAGTCAGCGGCTCGAACATCTATGTCACCCAGGCCAACGCCAACGCAATTGCCGTGCTCGACAAGGAGCGGGGCGAGGTAACCGGTCTTATCCCAACCGGCTGGTACCCCACCAAAGTCCTCACCCAGGCGGACAACCTGCTGTTTTTGAGCGCTAAAGGTATCGAGCCTCGCCGTCCCAACCCCCAGGGACCCGATGGTGAGCAATACGTGTTGAACCTGCTGATCGGCAACCTGGGTGTTCTACCTCAAAGCACGATCAGCACCAACCTTGCCGCGTGGACAGAACAGGTGCTCGGCGGTTCACCACTGTTTGAGCCCTCGCAAGGCGCGACACCCCCGATCCGCCACGTCTTCTACATCGTCAAGGAGAACCGCACCTACGACCAGGTACTCGGGGACCTCGGCAAAGGCAACGGCGACCCGACCCTGACTCTGTTTGGACGCGAAGTGACTCCCGCTCACCACGCCCTCGCGGACCAGTTCGTGACGCTCGACAATTTTTTCGTGGATGGCGAGGTGAGTACCACGGGCCACAGCATCACAGCCAGTGCCTACGCGAGTCCCTATCTGCAATTCATTACCAGCCTCGAATACTCCGATCGCTTCGCGGGCTCGGCCTCGGTTGACCCGACCGCCTTCTCTTCGACCTACTTGTGGGACTCACTCAAGGCCAAATCGGCCAGCTACCGGATCTACGGGGAACTCGTCTACTTCAGCAGCCTCTACAAGCTCATTGTCGAGAACTTCGGGGCTGACAGCACCCTCGCCCACAAGTTCAAGTACCTCTCGACTAAAGGCGAGAAGCTCAGC
>JACMIX010000123.1 GCA_014380935.1 Gloeobacterales cyanobacterium ES-bin-141
AGATCGCTGCTGAGGTCTATACCGTAAACCTGGGCACGTTTGTACATCGTGCCAAACTCGACTGCCTGTTCGCGCATCAGGTCGAGTAGCTCATCTCCCCCGATCTCACCGCGTACTCCCGGGTAGTTGGCAATCTTGTGGGTAATGGCAAGCGCCCCGGCAGACGGATTTTTGTCGATAATAATCGTCTTAAATTGAGAGCGTGCCGTGTAGAGTGCGCAGGTACAACCTGCAGGACCTCCACCAATAATCGCCACATCGTAATCAAGCTCTTCCATTACCGTCCTCCCTGAACCGCGTCGCCTCCCTCCAGAGTAATTCTCAAATTAAACAAGGTCAAAGCGCCCCGTCCGCTGATAGTGAGCGGTTCGGTCAATCGGTCGGGACTGCTCAGGCCGTTTGTACCTGCTGCCAGAAGCGCTTGAGCAGTTGATCCGTATCAGGAGTAGGTCTGAGACCGGCCACGATCGCCTGGATGTTGGCGTCCGTACCCATATAGATTTTTTGATAGGCAAGCAGGCGTTCTTTGATCGTATTCATATCCAGTTCGACATGAAACTGGGCTGCGTATACGGGTCGCCCTTCGAGCCGATAGGCATAAACCGGTGTGCGCTCGGTACCGGCGAGGCAAACAGCCCCGACAGGCAAATCGGTGACGTGGTCGAAGTGCCCGACCTGGGCAAAAAATTCACCCGGCAGCATCTCGAAGAGTGGATCACAATGGCCTTCCGAGGTGAGCGACACGGGCACGGTTCCCACTGCTGCTCCGAGTGGATGGGCTTCGACACTGCCACCCAGAGCATGGGCGAGCATCTGGTGGCCGAAACACGAACAAAACATGGGTATCTCCTGCTCGACCGTAAGCACCAGGTAGTGAGCCATTGCTCGCTTCCAGGCCTGTAGAAGATCGGTGGCGCTGAAATCACCGCTTCCCCCTACCAGGACCAGCTTGTAGTCACAGGGGTTGACATCGAGCTTGTCTGTGTAAGCGTTGAGCACCTTCAGTTCTGTCTGGGCGATGTCCAGCTGCTTGAGAAAACAACCGACCTCGTGGGTGAGCATCGGGTCGGTCGGGTAGCGAGCCTGCAATAGTAAAACGGGTGGGTTCACACTCGTAATTCAAGTAAGGGGATCAACACGCGGGTCCGGTATGGCGACCTTGCAGTACCGACTGCTCAGGGCTGCTTCTCACTTGTGCGCAGGGCCTCAGCACGCAACTCGTCGAGAACTTCTAGTTTAAGTCGCTGGAAGCGTTCGGTGTGCTTGAGAGCATAGGTTCGCTCGTCCGGTAAATGGATAGTCCACTCACAGGCAACTCGGCCAGGGCAGGAACTCAATAAATAGATGCGCTGGCCCAAAAAGACAGCTTCCTCGACATCGTGGGTGATGAGCAGCACAGTGGTACGAGTTCGGGACCAGATCTCGCGCATGAATTCTTGCATCAGGCCCTTGGTCTGCGCATCAAGAGCACCGAAAGGCTCATCCATGAGCAGAACCTGCGGCTCGTTGGCGAGAGCACGTGCGATAGCTACACGCTGCTTCATACCGCCTGAGAGCTGCTTTGGCAGGGCCTTGGCGTACTTGGTGAGGCCTACTACTTCCAGGTAGTACTGGGTGCGCTCCCGGCGCTCTGCTACTGCCATGCCTTTGAGCTTGAGGCCAAATTCGACGTTGCACTCGACCGTCAACCATGGGTAGAGCGTGTAGCCCTGGAAGACCATCCCTCGGTCCGCTCCCGGTCCTTCGACTCGCCTGCCGTCGAGCAGAACTTCTCCACTAGTGGGGGACTCGAGGCCTGCAATGATACTCAGCAGAGTCGATTTACCACACCCTGAAGCCCCGACCATGCAAACAAACTCGTTGTGCTGAACGTGCAAATTAATGCGATCCAGTACCAGTGTTTGGCCGGTTGCACTCGGGAAGGACTTGCTCAGGTTGCATACTTGCAGTTCGGGTATCGCCATGTGCTGCGGATGCTCGATAGAATTTGCACAACCATCAGGATACTAACCCGGTCTTGCTGGCTTGGGGTGTCGATGGAGAGTTATTTGGAGAACCCGTCCAGGATAGTGCCGGTAAGACAGGCATCCCGAAAGTTGGCACCGGCAGATTCAATTCCCGTCAGGTTCGCACATAGCAGGTGAGCACCACTGAAATTGGTTCCGAGTAGATTTGCACCGGTCAGGTTTGCTTCTTCAAGATTGGCGCCACTCAGGTTGGCCCCGCTCAGATCGGCGTAACTCAAGTCAGCTCCAAGTAGGTTGGAGCCACTCAGGCGGGCGCCGCGCAAATCGGCACCGCGCAGGTCGGCCCCGGCAAGGATCAATCCCATCAGGCTTGCGCCCTCCAGACTGGCACTGCTCAGACTTGCTTGCTGAAGGTTTGTACCCATCAGGTTTGCACCGCGCAAATTGGCTCCACGCAGATCGGCAAACGAGAGATTGGCCCCCATCAGGTTCGCCCCCCATAGCTCGCAGTGCAGCGTGGCACCGCTCAGGTTGGCCCCCATCAGGTTGGCCCCGGCCAGGTTGACGCCCTCGAGCGTGGCACCGCACAGGTCTATGCCTTCGAGGTTTGCCCCACGCAGGTCTTCGACTTGGCCCTGTTTAATTTTTTCTGCGTCCATCATTGATTCCCCTCAAGCACCGCTGACCCTTCGCGTTCGTCAACTCCTTCTGTAGCGAGCAGCCACTGGCTGTTGGAGAGTTGTGGCTTGACCGGGTCAAGCAGGATGCCCGCCTGCAGGAGCCGCACGATATTGGTGAGCGGTTCGATAAGCCGGGGGTCCCAGTACTGGCCTGCGCGGTCTTCGCAGCGGGCAAGCGCCTCTGTGGCAGCGAGAGCCTGGCGTGTGCCTCGACTGACCATCCACTCCTGAAAGTAGGCGGCAAGTCCGAGGATACGCGACTCCAGGGGAATATCCTCACCTTCGAGCGCCTCGGGCAGACCTCTGCCGTCCCACTGCTCCCACTGGTGCTCGACAATGCGCGCGACCGTGCGCAGTTCCGGCATCGAGCGCAGGAGCTCGGCCCCGAACTGTGCCGCCTGGGCGAGCGCCTCGCGGGCGGCATGACTGTCCGGGTCGCTGATGCTCGAGGGGATTTCGCTCAAGCCGATGCGGTGCAGCAGGGCCGCGAGACGCAAACGCCGCAACCGTCCAAAGGGTAGACCCATCAATTGGGCTATCGTCTCGGCAATGCTGGTCACCTCGGCCGTGGCCTGGGCATTGCTCGAATCGCCCCGGTCGATAAGCTGGACCATGCGCAGAAACGCCTGAAGTTTGTTGGAGACGAGGTTGCTACCAAGCTTGTCGGGCTCAGGTTCACTCGAATATATCGGTTGGGGATGGCGAGTGAGAGTCACCAGTTGTTGCTGGCTGGTTTGCAGGTAACCGACGATACGGGCCACCACCCCGCTCAGGTCAGCCCGTACCAGTGCAGGTTGGGCCTCGATGCACTCGACTTCTTTTTCAAGCCGC
>JACMIX010000124.1 GCA_014380935.1 Gloeobacterales cyanobacterium ES-bin-141
GTCTCCCGGATAAAAAGCAAGTAAAACATTCGTCTTGCCTCGGTACTGCAACAGACTGGTGGTGCCCTGGGAACCGGACAGAGTAAAGTCCGGGGCCATTTGACCGACTTCGACGCCCATGGTTTGCTCCTGCTCGAATGTCTCCAGCATAAGCACAGCCACGGCTACTACGTCCCGGACGGGGGTAGAGTCGAGCGCAAGTGCAGTTCGTCGAGTTGTCGCGGGGCAACCGTGCTCGGAGCCCCGAAGGTGAGGTCCTGAGCTTTCTGGGTCTTGGGGAAAGCAATCACCTCGCGGATCGAGTTCGCCCCGGCCATGAGCATGACAAGCCGGTCCACACCGTAGGCAATGCCGCCGTGGGGAGGTGTTCCGTATTCAAAGGCATCGAGCAGGAAACCAAACTTCTCGCGGGCTTCTTCGGCACTCAACCCAATCAGCTCAAATACGCGCATTTGCAGGTCGCGCTCGTAGATCCGCAGCGACCCTCCCCCGGCTTCCACCCCGTTCCAAACCATGTCGTAGGCGAGGGCACGGGCGGTCTTTAGATCGTCCCTGTCTTCGGGACGGGGAGCAGTAAAAGGATGGTGGAGGGCTTCGAGACGCTTCTCGTCGGCGTTCCACTCGAACATCGGGAAGTCCGTGATCCAGAGCAAGTTGTTCTGGTCCGGGTCGATGAGGCCGAGCTCTTCACCTAGTTTGAGGCGCAGGCGGCCCAGGTACTCCCGAACGGTCCCCCCGTCACCGGCTCCGAATAGCAGCAAGTGGCCAGGCTCTGCCCCGGTCTTCTCCAGTAGCTGAGATATCGTTTCCGCGCTCAAGCTGTCTTTGAGGGCTCCAATAGTATCGATCTGGTTGTCGCGCACGCGGACAAACGCGAGTCCCTTGGCCCCGAAACCGCTTACGAACTCGAACAAGTCGCCGCCCGGCTTGATGCGGGTATTGGTGATCTTGCCGTCCCCGAGCGGGATCGGCAGGCAAATAATCTTGCCCCCACCGGCCAGGACGCTCGCGAAGACCTTGAAGCCACTCGCGACGAACAGCTCCGACACATCGACCAGTTCAAGACCGAAGCGGGTGTCGGGTTTATCGGACCCGTAGCGCTCCATGGCGTCCGCGTAGGTGAGTCGGGCAAAAGGTCGGGCAAGCTCGATGCCTCTGATTTCAGCGAATAATTTTGCCACCAGGCCTTCGTTGAGGAGGAGGATCTCCTCCTGGTTGAGAAAACTCATCTCCATATCCAGCTGGGTAAACTCTGGCTGGCGGTCGGCCCGCAGGTCCTCGTCCCGAAAACAGCGGGCAATCTGGTAATAGCGGTCAAAACCCGCGACCATCAATAACTGTTTGAAAAGCTGAGGGGATTGGGGCAGGGCGTACCACTCACCGGGGTTGACCCGCGAGGGCACCAGGTAGTCGCGCGCACCCTCGGGGGTAGACCGGGTCAGGACCGGGGTCTCAATCTCGATAAATCCCAGCGTGTCTTCGAGGTAGCGCCGCAGGACCTTGACGACCTGGTGGCGCAATCGTAGATTGCGCTGCATGCGTTCGCGGCGCAAATCCAGGTAACGGAACTTCAAACGCAGCTTCTCATCAACTTCTTCCTCATCGGCAATTGAGAAAGGCGGTGTCCTGGCGTCGTTGAGGAGTTGCAATTCGTCCGCGTAAACCTCGACCATACCGGTTGCAAGACGTGGATTCAGTGAATACTCGGGCCGTGCGCTCACACACCCGCGCACCATCACGACATCCTCACTGCGCAACTGCCCCGCCTGGGTGTAGCTCTCGGGCGTGCGTACAGGGTCGGCGACGATCTGCACAATGCCTGTGTGGTCGCGCAGGTCGAGAAAAATCACCCCCCCGTGATCGCGGCGACGGTCAAGCCAGCCGTACAACGTAACCTGCCGGTCGAGGTGCTCGTTTCCCAGTTTTCCACAGTAGTCAGTGCGCATCGTGAAGCATGTAGAGTCTGCTTTCAATCTTACCCACACCAACCCCTGAAGATGTGGGTTGAACCCTGCACCCTTCTACTTCACAACCACCGTACCCGTCATACCACCCTCGGTGTGACCTGCGATCGTACATTTGAGATCTGTAAAACTGCCCGCCTTGACTGGTACGAACCACCACTCAGTCGTTCCCTTGGGGTAGACCTCAATCTCGCGGACAGTGCCCTTGATCTCGGCAGTCGTTTTGCCGCCTGCATCAAGAACCTGGACTTTGCGGGTGTAGACCGCCTGGGCCATACTGTCTGAGGAGAAGTAGTGCGCCTGGGGACTCGGGTTGACCAGGATGAGCTGGTAGAGCTTGCCTGTCTCTAGCTCGACGATGTTTGGAACAAACTTGAGTGCGTTACGCTCGTCACCCAGTGTCACCGTGACTTTGATCGGGTCTTGCTTACTGAGGTCCCCGGCAGCACCGACCGGTAGCCAGGGTACAGTGGCCAGTCCCAACCCCAGCCCAGCGGCGAAGCTTAACCAGTTTGACCATTTACGTGACCAACCCATGACACACCTCCCAACGATGAAAAAAATATGAAAGCGCCACCTCCCGGTATAAATGGCGACTCTGCCACCGTCAAGAGGTATCGTCCGGGTATCGGGCTCAACACAGTCTTACTGAGTGGTGCTCTGTGGTTGGGGCTCAATTCGTCACTCCTCGCGGCCCCCTGCCAGCAGGTACAAAACTTGCCCATTGCCGCACGGGCCAGGCTTGCAGGCCAGGTCTTCGAGCTTGAGGTCGCCCGCACACCAGGCGAGCAACAAATAGGGCTCATGTGCCGGACTGCCATGCCCGCGGATCGGGGCATGGTATTCGTGTTTGACCCGGCGCGGCCGATCGGTTTCTGGATGCGCAATACACTGATCCCGCTCGATATGATCTTCATTCGCCATTCGCGTATTGTGTCCATTCAGTCAGCCGCACCGCCCTGTAAGACCCTCGATTGCCCGCTCTACGGTACCAGTACGCCGGTCGAGCAAGTTGTCGAACTCAACAGCGGTACGGCCCGCAAACTAGGGCTCACACCCGGAGATGCTTTCAAAGTTGAGTTTCTCGCTCAACCCCTGCGCCAATCAGGCCAATAGAAGTTACACTCTTGCACAGGAGAACTCAGCTCGGTTCAGGTGCTTCATGAAAGATGCCATTAGCGTAGTGATCGACAAATATGATGCCCAGGGACAATACCTGGATAGCGCCGCGGTCGAAAAGCTCAAGGCCTACTTTGCCACGGGAGAACTGCGCATACGCGCCGCCGCGACCATCAGCGCCAACGCCCAGACGATTATCAAGGAAGCCACGGCCAAGGCCTTGCTTTATAGCAGCCTGACCCGCACCGGCGGCAACATGTACTATGCCCGGCGCTTTGCCGCTTGTATTCGGGACATGGAGTACTTCCTGCGTTACGCGACCTTTGCCATGGTTGCCGGGGAGACCAGTCTGCTCGACGAGTACGTCCTGGGTGGGCTTAGAGAAACCTACGTCTCCCTGGGAGTGCCCATCGATGCGACGATCAAGGGTATTACCGCCCTACGCGAGATCGTCTCCAGTGCAGTCGGTCCCCAGGCGGGCTCTGAGATGGCCAAGTACTTCGACTATCTGAGCAAAGGTCTGCAACAGCAGCAATAGCTCAGGTGGGCCGGTCGCCAGGATCTAGTTGTCTCAAGCACTCTTTGATGTCTGTGCCCCTGAGCATAGACTGGCAGAGGCTCTGATGGGTCTCACTTTCGGCTTGCAGAATGGCGCTTGCCGTCCTTCCCGCACGGTTATACAGGGTGCGAGGCTGAATTGGTGTCCGACTGGCACGTTGCA
>JACMIX010000125.1 GCA_014380935.1 Gloeobacterales cyanobacterium ES-bin-141
ACTTTTAAAGACTATTTGCAGGACCGTCCGCTAAGACGACTGGATAGTTATCTCATCTGTCGGAAGATGCCACATCGAACCTGGGACATACGGGAAAACACGCAGCTTCTATATCCTGAGGAATACGAATGGTATATCAAGCTACTTTTCGATTTCGCTGCTGCAAGCTTCACTGCATCAAGAAGCGGGATTTCGTTCACCGTGAACAATGTGTTACAAAAATTATCAGAACGTCTGCTCGACTCCGAGCGAGACACTGATGCCTGCTCCATCGAGACTAGAGCCATGTTCGCGGTAAGAAGCGTTCAGAAGATTGTCCAGGTTCAGGCGCAGCGTCGTGGTGGGGTTCACTATCAAACCTGCCCGGATGTTGAAGAGGACAAAGCCGGGTGTCCCCAGGGGATTGAGGCGGCGGTCGGTGCGGTTGTTTTCGCTCAGACGGTCCTGCAATCCGGCATAGCGGATGTACGGCTCGACATAGACTGCTTGCGGCAGTTCGTAGCGCACTCCGGCGACGCCGTTGAGGGGTGGAATGATGGTATCGCCCGCGGCAATTGCTGCGTAGACGTAGTTGAAGGTCGAGAAGATCGACCACTGGGGGTTGAAGCGGTAGCGCCCACCGAACTCGATACCCCAGATGGATTCGCGTGCCTTGTTCTGGGTCTGGAATATTTCAGAGACGGTGCCGTCGCTACTGACAACTTCACCCACGGACTCAGACGCGATCCGGTTGGGGTAATCGCTCCAGAATGCAAACAGTTCACCGGTGAAGTTGGTCCCGGACCACTTCAGGCCGCCATCGACCGAGAAGACCTCCTCGGGCCGCAAGTCCGGGTTGGGAATGTTGATGTCCGTGACCCTGCGCTCTCCCGCCTCGGCCAGGTCATTGATATTGGGAGCCCGGAATCCCGTGCCCACATTCAAAACGAGGTTGACATCGCGGGTAAGCCGGTACAGCAGGCCCGTGCTGGCCGTGAGTGACTCGAAATGGCGAGCAAAACCGGAACTGTTGGGCCGGATGGTACTGAAGGGCACGTTGACATCGATGCTCGAATACCGCAGGCCGAGGATGCTCAAAAAACGTTCGCTCCAGTTGATCTCATCTTGTACAAAAACGCCGTACTGGTTGAGAGTTGAGCCGTTCACATAGCGCGGCCCGTTCAGGTCGGGGCCGGTCCCGCTTAGATCGTTGCGGATGTCGCGTGCGCTGCTCACGCGGTCGAAGTACGCTTCGACTCCGTAGGTGAGTTTCTGGTTGCCCCAGGTGCTCCGCAATTCTGTAATCACCCCGAAGAGATCGGAGGTATTGTTCTCAAGGGTCGTGTCGGCACTGGGAACGCCTATGTCGCCGGGGTAGCTTGGACGCGGGGTACGGAAGTTGCGCTGGAAACGGTTGTCCTGCACCTGCTGATACCCGAACTTGAGGCGCACGTCGTCGAGAAAACCGCGCTCGAAGGTGTAGCGATATTCTCCCAGTAAGAAAGTCCGGCTTTGCGGCGCGAAGCCTCGCTCTGCCGAGGCAACATTGGAGCCAAAACCCTGAATGATGCCGTCCTGACGGGCAACAGTCGGAATTTTGCTGTACTGGGCTGTGAGCGTAAAAGACTGATTGGGGGCAAGTTCACCCCCGACCCTGGCATTCGCCCCGTAAAACTCGTAGCCGGAGCTTGCAATCAGACGGCCTGAGTTAGGAAAAAACACTTGCGGATTCGGATTCTCGCCCAGGGTCAGATCGCCGAATGTCCGGTAGGTGAGTCCGACCACGCCCCCGGCACTGGCGTTGCCGCCATTGAATTGCAGATGGGTGCTCGAAGCGCTCGGGTTGGTGTTGTAGTTGGTATAGAGCGTGAAGGGCGGTGCGGCTGGTTTGTAGGCAGGAGAAATTACGTTGGTCACACCGCCCAGGGCATCCGAACCGTAAAGCACCGATCCCGGCCCGCGCACGATGTCGATTTGTTGGGCAAAGTAAGGATCGATTAGTCCCTGATATTGAACATTGGGCCGCATGAAGGCGTGCGAGAGTCGAAAGCCATCCACTAACAGCAAGACGTCCCGTCCTGTCACCCCCCGAATAACCGGGGAGTCGGCACTCGGGTTCGTTGCCCGCACATAGACTCCGGGCTCGCCCTTGAAAAGCTCTGCCAGGGAGGTCTGGCTGCGTTCTCTCACCTGCTCGCGGGTAATCACCGTCGTGGCGCTGGGCAGATCGGATGGTCGTCTGCGACTACGAGTGGCAGTGACGGTCACTTCGGAGAGGGTGTCCGAATCAACCGGTTCTAGCGGCGAGGCAGGCTCAGCTGTGAGCGGTTCCTGAGCAACTAAATCACTTGCTTGAGAACGGGCCAGGGGCAACAGTTCCTGGAGCGTCAGCAAAGGAGCGGCCTGACACGCAGGCAAAAACACCTGCCCTAGCAAGAAGGCGAATAGACAACTAGCCCCCGAACACCGCCTCAAATCAAAAGGGAATACCTGCACTCTATCCATCTAGCTCCTGTGAACGGCTGGCTTCGGTACTTATCTTGCGTGTTCGAGACCACTCTCTTCAAGCCCACCACTCCGCCCGCCGTCGGCAATAAAGTAGTACACGACAAAGAACTGCGAACTTCAAAAGGGCGATAATTCTTGTGATGTTTCCAAAACCACAGGATTTAAGAGGTAAGTCTATTGAGCAAATAGACGCGATGATGAAGAGTCTAGGATGTATAGGCGAGCCGACCAAGCGGGGAACAGGAACAAGATATCCCCGACCCGGGAAGCGGGGAGATCAAGTCAGAGTAATGCCCGGCCAACTGACCGATCCCGAGCCCGTCAAACAAGGACCTTACGCCCGTATTAGCGAGAACACAGTAGTGTCCGAGCCCATCCCACTACAGGGGAACCCAACTCTTGGCATATCGTAAGCCTGAGCAAACCAAAACCATAAGAGAACTCATCAGGGAGACAGTCGTGGAGCTGTGCTCTGAGGATGACTATGGCTCCTGGGAATTGTGGGGTACAGTTTTGGCTCGCCTTAATGAATCAGACCAGAAAGATCGGCTTATGGTTGTCCAAAATCTAACTGCTGCTCAAATCCGTGCGGATCTGGGCTTGAACCCAATGAATGAGTTTGTTGATGTTGTGCAAAATCTAGTTGACCGTGAAGTGATTACCGCAAAGAGGCGCTCGCACACATCGAATGAACTGGAGCAAGTCCCCTTCAGTCCAGAGCAGCTTAGACACGAGATCGAGCAGGCTTGTGAACCACGGCCAGACTCTTTCTACTGGTTTGGGTAGATGATCGTCAAGGCAAACGCACTCCAGAAGCGCTATGGCAGCAAGCAAGCCGTTGCGGAAATTTCCTTCGAGGTCCAGCCGGGAGAAGTTTTTGGGTTGTTGGGGCCAAATGGGGCAGGCAAGTCCACTACCCTCAGCATGCTCGCGGGCCTTATCACCCCCAGTGCGGGCACTGCACTCATCGCCGGATACGACATTCTCCGGGAGCGCGACCGAGCCAAACGCCACCTTGGCCTGGTCCCCCAGGACATTGCTCTCTATCCGACTCTGAGTGCCCGCGACAACCTGGTCTTCTGGGGGCAGATGTATGGACTGGGCGGCAAGTACCTTGCCAAACGCATCGAGACAGTTCTTGAACTGGTGGGTTTGCGGGAACGGGCTACAGAGCGGATCGAGACCTATTCCGGGGGCATGAAGCGCCGGATCAATCTCGCCGCGGGTTTGTTACACGAGCCGGACGTGTTGCTGCTTGATGAGCCCACGGTCGGTGTGGACCCCCAGAGCCGTAACCGCATCTTCGAGGGCATCGAGCACCTCAAGAGCGAGGGGCTTACCCTCATTTACACAAGCCACTACATGGAAGAAGTAGACCGGTTGTGCGACCGGGTTGCGATTGTCGAGGATGGCCGAATACTGGCCCTTGATAGCCCCCGGCAATTGAAGGCCCAGGCAGGCGGTGGCAGCGTCACGATTAATCTCGGCACGTCCGGGGCGAGTGTTGAGTCCTGCCTCCGAAGTCTGGTGGGAGTAACGCGAGTCGATCTGCAAGACCATCTCCTCACTATCGAAGCAGCCAATCCTCAACAGACGCTTGTCCTGGCCCTGGAGGTATTGAACCGGGCGGACATCCCGGTTCAGAACATACAACTACTCGAACCCAGTCT
>JACMIX010000126.1 GCA_014380935.1 Gloeobacterales cyanobacterium ES-bin-141
CGGGCGACTTTTTCCAGAACTGGCACTAATTCCTGGATGACGTTGATTTTTTTATCGGTAATCAGAAGGCGGACGTTTTCGTATTCTACCACCATCCGTTCTTGATCGGTGACGAAGTAGGGGGAAATGTAGCCCCGATCCACTTGCATTCCTTCTACGACGTCTAGTTCCGTGGCCAGGGACTTGGATTCTTCTACGGTGATCACGCCGTCCGTGGTCACTTTGGCCATCGCATCGGCGATCATATTGCCGATTTCTTCGTCGTTGCCGGCTGAGACAGCCGCCACCTGGGCAATGGCCTGGGAACCCTCAACTGGCTTCGCAACCTTTTCGAGTTCGCTGACGATATGTTTGACCGCCTTCTCGATACCGCGCTTGAGCGTCATTGGGTTGGAACCGGCGGCCACGTTCTTGAGACCCTCCTTGACCAGGGATTGGGCAAGCACGCAGGCCGTGGTGGTACCGTCTCCGGCTACATCATTGGTTTTTGAGGCGACTTCTTTGACCAGTTGCGCTCCGGTATTTTCGAGCCGGTTCTCGAGCTCGATTTCCTTGGCAATCGTCACGCCGTCATTGATAATCTGCGGGGCGCCGAATTTTTTTTCGAGCACAACGTTGCGGCCCTTGGGTCCCAACGTCACGCGCACGGCGTTCGCCAGCGCATCGATACCCCGCTCCAGCGAGCGACGGGCCGCTTCGTCGAACACTACTTGCTTAGCCATGAATGTACTTCTCCTTAATGTAGATATGTCGTTCAGACCAGTACGGCCAGGATGTCTTTTTCAGCCAACAGTACATAGTCGGCATCGCCCAATTTCAGGTCCGTGCCGCTGTACTTGCTGTAGAGGACGGTCGCACCCACCTGAACCTCGGGCACAACGCGCTCGCCGTCGTCTTTGAGTTTGCCGGACCCCACGGCAACCACTTCACCGGTCTGGGGCTTCTCACGAGCTGAGTCCGGCAGCAGGATACCGCCAGTTGTCTTTTCTTCTTGCGCCATAACCTTCAGCAAAATGCGGTCGGCCAGGGGACGCAGTGTTGCGGTCGTCAGAGCAATCGTCGCCATGCGGATTCACCTCGAAAAACATTGAAATATGCGCCACACGCGCACAAGAAGCGACGCGACAGCTTCCAACGAATATTAGCACTAAGGACGTGAGAGTGCTAAGAGCGGTCTCAGGATTTACGCGGGTAGGCGCGCATCAGGTCGTGGACTTCCCCGGCGTGGTAGGAGCTGCGCGTCAGGGGCGAGGCAACTACCTGCAAGAAGCCCATGGCCACACCGGCTGCCCGCCACTGCCCAAAGGTTTCGGGAGGCACGAATTGCTGGACCTCTAGATGTTTGGGGGTGGGCTGGAGGTACTGGCCCAGGGTCAAAATGTCGCAGCCGACCGAGCGCAGATCAGCCATGACCGCGAGGACTTCATCGAATGTCTCACCCAATCCGACCATCAACCCGGACTTGGTATAGCCGTTGCCGTTGCGGGCCTGCTCAAGCAGTCTGAGGGAACGTCGGTAATCACCTTGAGGACGTACCCGGCGGTAGAGCCGGGGGACGGTCTCGGTATTGTGGTTGAGAACTTGCGGCCCGGCTTTGAGCACAATCTCAAGTGCGTCCTCGTTCCCACAAAAATCGGGGACGAGTACCTCGATAGTGGTGTCGGGCATCCGTTCGCGCACCGCTTCGATGCAGCGGCTGAACTGGTGTGCCCCTCCGTCCGGTAGGTCGTCGCGGTTGACCGAGGTAACCACAACATGCCGCAATGCAAGCCGCTCGACAGCCTGGGCAAGGCGGAGCGGTTCAGTTGGGTCGAGGGACTTGGGGTACTTCTCGAAATCGATGTCGCAGTAGGGGCAGGCCCGGGTGCAGGCAGGCCCCATGATCAGAAAGGTGGCCGTGCGCGCCTTGAAGCACTCACCAATATTGGGGCAGGAGGCTTCCTCACAAACAGTATTGAGACCCAGATCGCGCAGGATATCCTTGACCGCTCCGACCCGGGCCGGCTGAGGAGCCTTGACCCGCAACCATTCTGGTTTAGTGACCATACCGTCTCACTGGAATATGTCTGTGTCGCCCATTGTAAACGCACTTTTGCTTGAAGCGTTCCGATGCAATTATCAGACCGGATATAGGGTGTTTATAGAACAGCTAATATTTTTATTAATGGTATAAATTTTCTTCTTAAACTTTTCATTACTCTCTATCTAGATAGTATTGATACAATGATCCGGAAACGTGGGGGCGAACCGTGATCGAGGCCATCGCTGCTGCCTGGTTATTGCTCTTTGCTGGTGATCTTCTCTCTACTTTCTGTTATCACGTTCCTGAACATGTATTCGGTAGCCTTCATATTCGGACCCACCACTCTCCAAACAAGAACTTTCGGCATTATGCGGTTCTGAGCAGTAATTCGTTCGTGCTCGTAGACGGTGTGTTGGGTGTCTTGCCGTATTTATTGGTCTCGGTCATCCTCTGGCCACTATCGCCCGTGGGAGTTGGGGTTGGGCTCGCTCTCGGTCAATTTCACGTCTGGTGGCGTCATACAACCGCTCTAAACTGGCGCACACCCCAACTAGTCACATTCTTGTGCGGCCTTCTTTTTGTCACCACCCCCGAAAGACACTGGTTGCACCACAAAAATACCAGCCTGGCTTACGGCGATATCTTCACGTTCTTCGAGCGTCCCGCCGAGGCCTGGATGCGGATCTTGCGGCTGGTGAGATATCGCTACAAAATTACAACTAGTGTCAGAGCAGCCCAAAACACGCCCTGATTTTGAGCAGTTCATGCCACTTCTTCAGGATAAAAACTATACGCGACGGTTGCCGCCAGGGCCAGTAACCCGGCGATCGGGCCAACTAGTTGAATCCCCAGGGGATTCGCTTGCGAATAGCCAAAATTGGCCAGCAAAAACCCGAGCAGGGCACCGGCAAGGCCCGCACTAATTTTAATTGCCAGGGCCTGAACGCCAAAGAATAGAGCAGCCTTGTTTTGTCCAGTGACAGCTGCGTCCCCGTCTACCTGCTCGGCCACCATCGGGTTGGGGACCGCTGAGAGAATGGCCAGTGGAAAGCCGCTGAGCGCCAGAAGTCCGAACGCCCAGGCTTGAGCCGGGAGAGGGCCGACGTTTGCACCGATGGTCGAGAGCAAAGGCAAAATGAGCGTGAGCATACCCGTGGCAGTCATCATCATCCGCCGCTTGCCCACCCTCGGAACCAGAAACCGGATGAGGACCAGCGAAGGGAGGGTGACGACAAAAATGCTCCCCAGGTAGAGGGCCACATCGCCCGCCGAGCCGCCCAGCAGAACGGTCACATAATAAACGACGACTGAGCGGACCATGTTGAATCCGAGCCAGAAGAGGCCCTGGGCGGCGACGAGAGCCCGAAAACCCGGGTTGCGCCGCAAGATGCCGGCTATTTCCAGGAATGCAAACCCGGACCCCTGCGTCTGCAAAGACCGAACCCTCACGAGCGGCAGCAGCATCAAACTCACAGCCAGGCTGAAAAACAAGGTGACAGTCAGGGGCAGATTGCCCAGGGCTTTGAGGACCAGACCTGAGACCACCTGTCCGGTGAACACCCCGAGCAGGATGAGCAAAGCCTGGGAATTGGTCAGACGTATACGACGGAGGCCGTCCATGGCCACCCGCGGCAGCAATCCCAGATAGGGCACGATGTAGGACGCCTGCCCCACTAGACCGATTGGTAGCAAGATAAAGAGCAGCAGCGTGTTGCGGGTGGATTCACCGGGAGCAGGCAGAAAAAACAGCAGGATGCTCGAAAGACCGAATACCAGCGCTCCACCCAGCAAGAACAGCCAGGGTTTGCCCAACCGGTCCGAGCTGAACCCGGCCACCGGGCTCATCAGTGCCTCGATAGTCCGTCCCACTAAAATAGCCAGACCAAAAGTCTGGGGATCGACCAGGGGACTACCTTGATTGGGTGGAGGGAGAAAGAAGAAAATGAGCCACAGTTGCAGGACTGTGTCAAGAACAGCGTAGCCCCCGATCCCGACCAGGTAAGTCCAGTCGGAGGGTTGGTGCGGGGAGGATCCGGCAGGGGCGGTGGATGTGGCAGGCATGAGCTAAGCATGCCGCAACCATCACAAGGTTGTCAGTTCCCCGGACGACATGGGTGCGTGCATCGCGCGATACCTTGTCGAACCGGGTCGAGTTGGAATAATAGAACTGTACCCTTGAACACAAATTGCGGAGGTGAGAGTGATGGATGTAAGAGCAATGGTGGCCGTACTCGTCGTCCTTGGGGTGGGAGGCCTTGCCGGGGCGCAGGAACCGTCTGCCTCAAGCGGGCAACAGATTAAAGTCGATGGTTCGAGCACGGTTTTTCCAATCACACAGGCGGCTGCCAAGGCATTCAAGTCGAGTCAGGCAGACAAGAAGACCGAAATCACCGTGGATGTCTCCGGGACCAGTGGCGGGTTCAAAAAGTTCTGCGCCGGACAGACAGATATCAGCAACGCTTCGCGGCCCATCCTCCTCAAAGAGATGGAAGCCTGCAAACAGGCCGGAATCGCCTACATCGAGCTACCCGTTGCCGTGGATGCCCTGACCGTGGTGGTCAATCCTAAAAACGACTGGGCCGAGGCAATTACCCTCGAAGAACTCAAAAAGATGTGGGAACCGGACGCCCAAAAGAAAGTGACGCGCTGGAAGCAGGTGCGCGCTTCCTGGCCTGACCGGCCGCTCGCGTTGTACGGACCGGGTAAGGATTCCGGCACCTTCGACTACTTCACCGAGGCAGCCATGGGCAAGCCCGGGGTAAGCCGGGCTGATTACACGGCAAGCGAAGATGACGATGTCCTCGTGCAGGGCGTCGGCAAAGACACAAATGCCCTGGGCTACTTTGGTTATGCCTACTACGAAGCAAACAAAGAGCGGCTAAAGGCCCTCGCCATCGACAGCGGCAAGGGTCCGGTCATACCCTCCAGGCAAACGGTGGAGAAAAACCAGTACCGGCCTTTCTCCCGTCCCTTGTTCATCTATGTGAACGCCAGGGCGAGCCAGGAAAAGCCCGAGTTGCGGGCCTTCGTAGACTTCTATCTCAAGAACGCAACACGCCTGGTCAGCCTGGTAGGTTACATACCCCTGCCGGAGACAGGCTATCAGGTGGCATCGGGTCACTTTTACAAGGGCAAGGTAGGAACCGTGTACGGCGGTCAGACCCAGCTCAACCTGACCATCGACGAATTGCTGCGCAGGGATGCGACGTTTTAGGGCGGGACAAATAGAGTTTAACGGAGCCTTGCTTCGAGCGCTCTTGCTTTGCGGGCCAGCTCATAGCTCGGGTCTGCGTCGGCCCATATCTTGAGGGCCAGCCGAACCTCCTTGAGGGCTGCGGCTCTATCGCCCTGTTCGGCGTAGACATTTGCCAGTTCGTAGTGGGCCTCCGGGTGCGAAGGGTAGAAGTTCAAGGCTTTTTGCAGCGCTGTTCGCGCGTTGTTGTAGTCCTTGAGGCGGCGATAAACACGACCTATCTCGATGTTTGTGAGCACTTTCGTCGGGTCCTCCTGGAGGTGCTGCCGGTAAGTCTGGAGCGCTCGCCGGTAATCCCCTTGTAACTCTGCAATCCTGCCTCTGGACTCGGTAAGTCCTACACTATTTCTAAGTTGATTGAGGCCATAGTCTTTGAAAATCTTCTCGATCTGGGCTACCAGGGATTTTGCCCGCCCGGCGTCTTCAAGCTCGAGGTAGACACCCAAGTAGCCGAGCAGGACGAACGAGCGCAGTAGGGGAGTCGGTTCTATTCGCGTCTCAATAGACTTGAGAACGGCAAAGGCTTCGTCTTTGCGACCGGCCACAACGTAGACCTGCGCATAGAACGCCTCGATAAGCAGGGTATTGATAAGGCCGTTATTTTGGGTCCTCGTAGCAAACCAGGCGGGCAAATTCTTCAGAACGTTCTGCCACTGCCCTTTCAACTGGTAGTAGTTGCTTAACTCTGCGTAAACCTGTTCCTTCTCCTCTGGTAGCTGGCTTTGTCCCAGAGCTGTCTTGTATTGCTTGAGAGCCTGAGCAAGATTACCCCGGCGCATCTGGATGATCCCCAGACCCAGAGAGGCCTCGGCGTTATCCGGGTCAAGCGACAGTGCCTGGCGATATGATGATTCGGCCTCTGCAAACTTGCCCATTTCCAGATAGGTTCTAGCCATGCCAAGGAGGGATTTTGCCTGACTCGGCAGGCGCTCACCGTATTTTTGGTAGGAAGTGAGTGCCTCCCGGTACCGGCCCACCCCGGTGTACAAGTCGCCCAGCGTGATGAGGTAGTCGTGCTGCTCTGGGTCGAGTTCCAGGATACGGTTGTAGGAGGCAGCGGCTTTGTCTATCTGTGCTGTCTTGACGTAGTAGTTACCCAGCCGCCTGTGAGCCTGAATGTCTTCCGGGTAGAGCATCACCCACTGCTTGAGGACA
>JACMIX010000127.1 GCA_014380935.1 Gloeobacterales cyanobacterium ES-bin-141
AGAAGCCCCAGACCGGGGCTTTTTGTTCTGTTAAGAACAATCTGAAGGCATAATCCGATGCGTTCCATTCCACCGCTCCCGGCTCCCTTGCTGACCCTGATTATGCCCGTGGTGTCAATTTTTCTGCTGCTCGTGTTGCCTATCGAGGCCATTCTGTTCCGAGCGCTCCTCGCCCTGTTCACCAGTCTGATTGTGATCTTGCTGTGTGGTTTTTTAATACCGGCGATTGGAGACCGGGTCAGCCGTAGTAGCCTGTTAATTCACACAGGCGCTTCTTTCTTTTTCGGGCTGGTGTCTGCCCTGTTTTTAGCCCTCAATAACCCCATACCCTGGATAGTTTCCTGGCTGGTACTCTGTCTGCTGTGGACATTCCTACCTGAGCCAAGCTTTCACCGCGGACTTGAAGAGAACTTTGGCAACCTGTTCAATTAGCTCCTGCGCTGCCTGAGTCGTTCAAGCTCCTGCTCGATTTCCCAGTTTTTAAACTCCTCGTCGAGTTTGTCAGGGCCGCTCGAAGTGTAGGGTGCGCGTGCGCTGGGGGGAGTTGAATCACCGGCTTTAATCTTTCGGTCAATTTCACGGCGTTGTTGCCGGGTACGTTCGTAGAGTTCCTGAGTTTGCTTTTGCTGCTCTTGGAGAACTT
Organism: Gloeobacterales cyanobacterium ES-bin-141; assembly: GCA_014380935.1. Taxonomy (GTDB): domain Bacteria; phylum Cyanobacteriota; class Cyanobacteriia; order Gloeobacterales; family Gloeobacteraceae; genus JACMIX01. The sequence continues at coordinate 644 of JACMIX010000127.1, forward strand.
TCATCTGGCCCCAGAGTTGGTTGCCCCGCTGAAGGAGTTCGTTTTCGCGATCTTGAGCAGAGCGGGTAAGGTCCTCACGACCGAGACCCCGGGCTTTTTGGGCTCTTTCGTTCCACTTCTGAATGTCGCGGGCAAGTTCAACGATCTGCTGCTGTAAGCGGGCGACTTCAAGCTCGACCTGGGCCAGTTGTTGCTTTGCTTCTGCTTCTTGCTGACGTAAACTTTCGGCTTCTACTTGCAGCTGCAGGTGTGGGTTATCGACCAAAAATTCATCCAGGCGGGTCTCTAAAAACTGGCTCAGGTCTTCCCAAACACTCATCAGGGATTTTCTCCTAGTTGCAGGCTGCGGGTCTGACCGTTTCGCTTGAGGATAACTCGGTCACTTTGAATTTGGCTCACCAACCAGCCATCCTTGACCTCTTTTCCAGGTGTGTAGTTGTGCAGTTGTTCGCCAATACGGATGATGGCCATTGGGTTTGTGCCACCCGCCTCGACTACTCCGGCTAAGACAGGCTCAGTGGGTGGTAGCGGCGGCGCAAGTGGGGGAGCGGGAGGTAGAGGTACCATCAGTGGTACCGCGGTGAGTGCTGGGGAGGTAGGTATCTGAATGGTACTGGTCTGGATAGTGGTACCCGGAGGTGCTGGTGGCAACCTCAGAGGCTGTAGAGCAGGTAAGTTCTGTAAGGGTGGTTGCAGGCGTGGCAGTGCTGCTATTCCGGCCCAGGGCGCGAGTAAGGCAACCGGACGCGGTGATAGCCAGGGGTCTTTGCGGGGCTGAGCCGGCAACTTACGCAACTGATTTGCCAGGCGCTCGGTCTCGCTTTTGTAATTATTGAGGACCGTCTGCTCAAGCGTAGTGGGGGCAGGCGGTCCTGTGGCGATAACCGTGGCGGGAGCTGTGGTGGGGGGATGAAGCTGCCCCCACCACAGCACCGCGGTAATGCCAACGGCGAACACAGAGCCGGTAATGAGTACGAACTCCGTCGCGCGTCTTCGGGTCGGTCTCACCTGCTCTGCCCCTACTCCGGCTGAGGTAGGGACATGCATGGGCTCCTTGAGGAGCCCTTCAACCTCGCTGAAAACGTCAGAGACGACCATATCGGCCCGAGTTTCGAGGTCTTGCAAGCTTGACGGTCTGAACATCGTTTCCCTTACAGACGAACCAGGTCAGGGTATTGGGTCAAAAGCTCGTCTGCGGTTAACGTATCATTTTCGGCCTGCGGGGTCCAAATCACCTCGACTGCGAGGATCTGTGAACTGGAAGCGCCGCCCAGGGCCGTCAGGGTCTGACGAAGATCTTCGGCAGTCCGAATTTCTGGGAGTTTCGGACCATCCATCTCCACGGCTACCAGCAGGGTGGCGACGATGTATTCAGCCACTTCGTCAGGGTTCGCCCCGTCGAAAGCCTTCGGCAGGGCACGTTGCCCGCTACCTACATTACTGAGGGTCTCGTCCGTGTACTTGGTCCGCTCGGTCAGGGCCAGACGATTGAAGCTCTCCTCCGCCTGTAACCGGGGTAGGTCTGCCTGGCTGGACTTTGCATAGATCCAGTACTCGGGGTGGCGCAACAACGCAATACTGACTTCCTGAGTAAGGCGTGCAAGCCCGCTTTGGGAAGTGGTATCAGCACTCAGGGCCAGCTGGTTGAGGTCTTTTTGCAACTGCTTTGCTGAGGAGAGCATTGCTACTTGCACCTGGGAGACTTCGATTGTGCCCGAGTCCTGGGCTCCATATCCACCACCCGAACGGGCCGATCTCAGGAATCTGAAGATGTAGATGCCAGCCCCAGCAACAACCACGAGTAGCAAGACGCTGCCGAGACCGAAGCCACCGCCGCCGTAGCCACCGCCATAACCGCCACCAAAAGGAATCGGAATGAAGAAGGGAACCCCGCCACCGTACCCGTAGCCACCGCCGCCATAACCTGGTGCGTATCTACCACCGCCGCCCGGCGGGCTGTAGGTGCGACCAGGGCTACTAAATGAACCACCCCCGATTCTGCCGCCCGAGGACCGACGCTGTGCCCAAGCGGAGTCGGCGAACAGCGAGAAGCTACCGAGAGCTAACCCCAGGACCATACCCAGAGCAACTACGCGGCGCAACAAGGATTTCTTGAAATCAGACATTGCAGTGTCCTATTTGGATTGGACTCATGTTTCCATTATAAGAAAATTCTATCTTCTAACCCCCGAATGCCGGGACTATCAGCAGTCTGATGTACTGTCTGTTCAAGGTCAGGGAATCGTCATCAAGCTCTCTCATTGGGGAGATGCCTGCATTAGGTTTGCACCGAAAGGGCTAGAATTTCTGAATCGTGCTTTCAACGGGTGAGGTCGTGGTTTCTTCCCAGACGGTCCGGGAACAATTTGATGAACATGTTATGAGTACCTACGGGCGCTTTCCGGTGGTGCTCGAGCGGGGTGAAGGCTGCTATGTCTGGGACAACGAGGGTCGGCGCTATCTAGATTTTGTGGCGGGTATTGCTACTTGTGCCCTGGGCCATGCCCATCCGGCTCTAGTTGAGGCCGTCTCGCGGCAGGTTCGCACCCTGGTACACGTCTCCAACCTTTACTACACATCTTTGCAAGGCGACCTCGCGCTCTGGTTGAGTACCCATTCCTGTGCCGAGCAGATCTTCTTCTGCAACTCCGGGGCCGAGGCCAACGAGGGGGCGATTAAACTGGCCCGCAAGTACGGGCGTACTGTTCTTGGCATCGAGGCACCCGAGATCCTCACAGCCCATCGCAGTTTTCACGGACGCACCCTGGCGGCAGTCACAGCCACGGGCCAACCCAAATACCACAAGCATTTTCATCCCCTGGTGCCAGGGTTCGACTACGTTCCCTACAACGACTTCGAAGCGTTGCGCGGGCAACTTACCGGGCACACGGCAGCTATTTTGCTCGAACCGATTCAGGGAGAGGGAGGAGTCGTTCCCGGTGAGGCAGAGTATTTTCGGCAGGTCCGCCGGTTGTGCGACGAGCGGGGTATTCTGCTAATCCTCGATGAAGTGCAGACTGGCATGGGTCGCACTGGCAAACTCTGGGGCTACGAGCACCTGGGGATCGAGCCGGATCTCTTTACGATTGCCAAGGCCCTGGGCGGTGGGGTGCCCATTGGTGCTTTGTGCGCCAAACCCAGGTACGCGCTCTTCGAACCCGGCGACCACGCCAGCACCTTTGGCGGCAACCCGCTTGCCTGTGCTGCCGCCCTTGCTGTCTGTCATACGCTGGAGGCAGAGGGCCTGGTCGAAAACGCCCGCGTACGAGGCGCGCAACTAGTGGAGGGCCTTGAGCGGTTGCAAGAACGTTTTGCGCCCCTGGTTGCCTCGGTGCGGGGTCGTGGTTTGATGCAGGGATTGGTATTGAGGGAGCCGAGGGCGGCGGAAGTGGTCAAACTGGCCCTTGAAAGCGGTTTGCTACTGGTGGGCGCGGGTCCTGAGGTAGTCCGTTTCGTGCCGCCCCTCGTCGTGACCGCGGCACAAATCGAAGAAGCTCTCGCGGTTCTGGAGCAGGTCCTGGCCCGGTTGCCCGTGCCTCTCGCAGTTTAGGTAGCGCCACATGAACCCACAGGATGCCAGCAGGCTCAAGCAAGCCGCTGCCCTCCGGGCAGTCGAGCAGGTACGCGACGGCATGATTGTCGGTCTGGGGACGGGCTCGACTGCCGCCTTTGCCGTGGCGGCACTGGGGGAACGTGTACGGGGGGGGCTACGCATCGTTGGTATCCCCACCTCAATACGGACTGAGCAACAGGCCCGCGAGGAGGGCATCCCCCTTGCCACCCTGGCGGAGCACCCTCGCCTCGACCTGACTATTGATGGAGCGGATGAAGTCGAAGTAAACAGCCTCGACTTGATCAAGGGTCTCGGGGGAGCACTTCTGCGTGAAAAGATCGTTGCCAGTGCCAGCGAGCGGTTAGTGATTATCGTGGACCAATCAAAACTGGTCGAGCGCCTGGGAAGCCTCGCCCCGGTCCCGGTCGAAGTTGTACCCTTTGGCTGGCAAGCGACGGAGCACTCGCTGATTGAGTTGGGAGCAGAGCCCAGGCTGAGGCTCGGAGTGGACGGAGAAGCTTTTGTGACCGATGGGGGGCACTACATCCTTGACTGTGCGCTCGGGCCGATTGCCGACCCGCCAGGGCTCGAAGAACGGCTTGACCGCACGGTTGGGGTAATCGACAGCGGTCTATTCATTGGCCTTGCCTCCCAGGTGATCGTGGCCGAGCCGAACGGTATTCGAGTCCTGGACAGACGCTGAATAGAATGAACGTGAGCTATGCGCCCTCAGTTCTTCAAAAACGTTTGCGGGAGAAATCAATATGACGATGATCACGGCGATCGAGGAGCAACTGGGTAAAGAGGCAGAAGGTTTGCTGACCCATCAGGCAACCGGCATTCCAAAAGACCATCTCCATTTACCGGGTTCCGACTGGGTAGACCGCATCTTTGCTCAGTCAGACCGTCCAATCCCGGTGCTGCGCAGTCTGCAAACCCTGCTCGGGCATGGACGTCTGGGTGGTACGGGGTATCTCTCCATCCTGCCCGTGGATCAGGGTATCGAACACTCCGCCGGAGCATCGTTCGCACCCAATCCGATCTACTTTGACCCGGAAAACATAGTCCGGCTGGCCATCGAGGGAGGCTGCAACGCAGTTGCCTCGACACTCGGTGTCCTGGGTATCGTGGCGCGTAAATATGCCCACAAGATCCCTTTCATCATGAAAATCAACCATAACGAACTACTGAGCTACCCGAACCGCTACGACCAGGTCCTCTTTGCCGGGGTCAAACAGGCGCAAGACATGGGGGCTGTAGCCGTAGGCGCAACCATCTACTTCGGTTCCGAGGAGAGCACCCGGCAAATCATCGAGATTTCCCAGGCCTTCAAGCAGGCGCACGATTTAGGCATGGCGACCATCCTCTGGTGCTACATGCGCAACAGCGGCTTCAAGATCGATGGCAAAGACTACCACACGAGCGCTGACCTGACCGGACAGGCCAATCACCTCGGAGCCACGATCGAAGCTGACATCGTCAAGCAGAAGCTCCCCACTCTCAATGGCGGCTATAAGGCCATCAATACCGTTAAAGCCGGGTACGGTAAATTTGACGAGCGCATGTACACAGAACTGGCATCGGATCACCCGATCGACCTGACACGTTATCAAGTTGCCAATGGTTACATGGGCCGCATCGGGCTCATCAACTCAGGCGGCGAATCGGGTAAAAGTGACTTAGCCGAGGTGGTCAGGACAGCGGTCATTAACAAGCGCGCCGGGGGCATGGGCCTGATCAGCGGGCGCAAAACCTTCCAGAAGCCGATGGAGGAGGGCATTCAACTCTTCCATGCAATCCAGGAGGTCTACTTGTGCCCGGACGTAACGATCGCTTGAGGTAGCTCGTGAGGGCAGCTGATCCCGACCTTGCGCAGGTGCATCGTCGGGATCAGCCGTGCTAGGACTCGCCGAGGCAACGCTCGATTGCCTTGACGATCCGCTCGTATCCCTTGTCTCCGGCCTGGAAGTGGCGCAACTCGCCCGTTTTGCCGAAGACGTAATAGGCAGGCACGTACTCGTTGGCGAAGCGGCCCACGATGGTGTGTGCATTATCGATGGCACAGGGCTGCGTAATGCCCATATTGTCGTGCAGGTCCTTCGTCACAGCCTCGATGTCAAGTTCCTCGGGAGAACGGGGCTGGTGGATGCTGATCATCTGGAGTCCCTGGGGTCCGTAAGTCTCGCGCCAACCGTTGACCTGATCGACCACGTTGTGGCAGATGTAGCAGCTCACGGACCAGAAATGCACCAGCAGTACCTTGCCCTGCAAGTCACTGGAGTTCGGTTCGCCGTTGACCCAGGTGGTTGCCCCCTCCAGTGCGGGGAGGGGGGTCCGTATCCTCATTGGCATGACCTAGGTCATTGCGAGGACGGGCATGCCGGGCTTCCATTCCGCCGGGCACAGTCCACCGTCTTGAAGGGCTTGCAGAACCCGAACTGTCTCCTCGACGCTACGGCCAACGTTATCGTCGGTAATCGTGGCGTATTTAAGGATGCCGTCGGGATCGATGATGAATAGGCCGCGTTGGGCGTACCCTTCTTCTTCGTTCAATACGCCGTAGGCAGACGCGACCTGCTTGGTGTAGTCGGCAACCAGGGGAAATCTCAGACCCGCGAGGCCATTCTTCTCGCGGGGCGTCTGTGTCCAGGCCCAGTGGCTGAAGACGCTGTCGGTGGAGCAACCGAGCACGTCCGCGTCCATGTCCGTCAACTCATCAAACCGGTCCGAGAAGGCGAGTATCTCGGTCGGGCAGACGAACGTGAAATCGAGGGGGTAGAAGAAGAAGATAAGCCATTTGCCCTTGTAGCTCGATAGGGAAATTTGTTTACCCAGGTCCTTGGAACTGGTCGCATCTTTGGTACTCTTCAAAGTGAAATCTGGGGCCGGGTGACCTACTTTTGCGGCCATTGTATGACTCCTGAAGCGAGGATCTGCAAAGTGTTCAGTGACACTGTACCGCAACTTTGTCTAAAAGAAGAATGTGTCTAATTACATTCGCGCCTGAAACCGCGGGGTAAATGGACGGCCCAGGCCGAATCGTTTCGGTCTCAGTCATGATAGGGATGTACCGATCGCTCGTCTCCTGACAGGTTATGTCAAGTCCGCAACCGATTGATCTAGAAACACAAGTCCACCGTCGCCGTACGTTCGCGATTATTTCGCACCCCGATGCGGGTAAGACGACGCTCACAGAGAAGCTCCTGCTTTACGGAGGGGCGATCAATATGGCCGGGTCAGTCAGGGCACGCCGCAACCAGCGCCATGCCACCTCCGACTGGATGGCGATGGAGCAGCAGCGCGGCATCTCGATCACCTCGACGGTGTTGCAGTTTCCCTACCGGGACCACCAGATCAATCTCCTGGATACGCCCGGCCACCAGGACTTCTCCGAGGATACTTACCGGACGCTCGCCGCCGCCGACAACGCCGTGATGCTCATCGACGCGGCCAAGGGCATCGAGGCTCAGACCAAAAAGCTGTTTGCGGTCTGCCGCCTGAGGGGTATCCCGATCTTCACCTTCATCAACAAACTCGATCGACCCGGTCAGAGCCCGCTCGAGTTGCTCGACGAGATCGAGAAAGTACTTGGCATCGGAGTCTACGCGGTTAACTGGCCCATTGGTATAGGACCGACTTTCCGGGGAGTTTACGACCGGCGCTCACAGGTAGTGCATTTGTTTGATCGCACTCGGCACAACGCGTCGGTGGCCCCGGTCACCGTCGGCGCGGTGACCGACGTGCGTATGCGGTCTCTACTCGACCCTGCCTTGCACGCTGAACTAGTTGAAGAGATCGAGTTGTTAGAGCAGGTCGGGGAGCCCTTCGATCAAGACCGCATTGCCCGGGGTCAACTCACACCGGTCTTCTTCGGCAGTGCGATGACCAACTTTGGCGTTCAGCTGTTCCTGGATGCCTTCATCGAATTTGCCTCGTCTCCAGGCACCCGAGAGAGCAATGTCGGCGTGATCAGCCCCGAGCGCGAAGACTTCACAGGCTTTGTCTTCAAGATCCAGGCCAACATGGACCCCCAGCACCGCGACCGCGTAGCCTTCATTCGCGTTTGTTCGGGCAAGTTCGAAAAGGACATGACCGTCCACCACACGCGCTCGGGCAAAAAGGTGCGCCTGTCGCGTTCGCTCAAACTCTTCGGTCAAGACCGTGAGGTGGTCGAAGAAGCATACGCAGGCGATATCGTGGGCCTGATTAACCCGGGTATCTTTGCTATCGGCGATACGGTCTGCACCGGTAAGCCGATTGCCTTCGAGGGCATCCCTCTTTTTCCGCCAGAGCACTTCGCGGTGCTGCGCAACCCCAACCCTTCGAGGTACAAGCAGTTCCTAAAAGGGATCGATCAGTTGCGCGAGGAAGGAGCAGTCCAGGTCCTCTACTACCAGGACGAAGCCAAGCGCGACCCGGTACTCGCGGCCGTGGGCCAGTTACAGTTCGACGTGGTGCGCTTCAGGCTGGAGAGCGAGTACAGCGTCGAGACCCAACTAGAGCCGCTCTCCTACACCCTGGCCCGCTGGGTGACCCCAAAAGACCCCGCCGATTTTGAAATCGACTGGTACTTCGACAGCCTGGGTCTCAAAGACAGCGCAGGCCGCCTCGTAATTCTCTTCAAAACTCCCTGGGGAGCACAACAGATGATCGAGAAGAACCCACACTTACGATTTCACGAGATCGCACCCCCAGTCATGGGGAATTAGAGAATACCAACAAGGTAATCTTCATAGGGAAAGAAGATGGAAGACCTCAGCCATTCAAACTGGTTCGACTACACAACTGAAGATCTGGAAGACTTGCAGGATTTGCAGGACGCTCGCGAGGCTTTAGATGAGAGCAAAGAGCAACGCACTACATCCCTTACTACTCTCAAAAGAGAACTTGGCTTACTATGCTTAACAAAGCAAAACTCCATACACGGTAGTGTATGGAGCAAGCTGTCTATTTTTACCTCTACTTGGTCGGTTACTTTCGCTCGTTCTTGCGTAAATAATCTAGGTAGTACTCGGCAAATTCGGCCACTTTGGGGTTGTCGTCCTTAGCCATGTAGGCAAGGGCAGCTTCGCAAGCATCGCAGCCGATATGACCAAGTGCCTCGGCTACCCGGCGGCGTACCTCGGGATCGGGGTTGCCGACATAAGGAAGCAATAACTCGGAGGCTTTGCTATCACCCAGTTCACCCAGGGCACTGATGGCCGCATCACGCACCATGTCCGTGTCGCTGCCCAGAGCGTCACAGAGCAGGTCGTATCCGCGTGGGTCGCGCAGTTGTCCCAGTGAAACAACGACGCTGTAGCGAACAATCCAATCTATGTCCTCGAAGTAGGCCCGCGTCAGGTACTCGTAAGCACGGGGATCACCGAGTGAACCGAGTGAACCTGCTGCCTCAGCCCGCACCGACGCCTCCGTATCATTGTTGAGCAGGTCGAGCAGCAACTCGAAACCGCCGTCTCCCTTTTTCTTACCCAGTCCGATAGCAGCGTAAACCCTGACAAGTGGTACTGAGTCACGGGCTGCCTCTTTCAGGAGTGGCAACGCCTGCTCGTCTGAGAGAAAACGCAGGGATACAAGGGCTGCCATCCGCTTACTTGGATCGCTATCCGTCATTTGAGCACGTAGTTGATCCACTTCCATAAGGTCACCGTAGGTTGTTTCGAGTTCTTCCATCTTTATAGAACTTAACAGATAAACCTATTGCCGGTCTCACTCCTAAGGCCTGTGATTACTGCCGTAGCCAATCACACTGACCTTATGCCGGTAAACGAGTTCACCTCCGAACCACCCGGAGGCACCTAGAAGAGCACCGACGACGACTGAAATAGCCAGCCCCCAGGGCAATATGGCATCCACCGGGTCATTCAACCGCAAGATCAAGTTGACTATGGTCAGACCCAATACCAGCACATTGAGAATCATGTGCGCCCAACCAGCGGTGCGTTCACGGACCCGGCCAATTCTGATGAAGTCACTCATACCGGTAATGGCAGCTAGAACACCACCCGCGAGACCAACCCCAACCAGCCACAAAGAAGCGCGAGCCCAGAAGGGATCGCCGGTTATCCAGTAACCTATATCGGTTCCCAGGGCTCCTACTAGAAAAGCGATCGGGAACGTGACGATGACCGGATGAAGTGGATGACCGGCAATTGCCACGGTGCTCTCGACTCCGCTGTCACGGGTTTCGTTTTCATCGCTCTCGATAATTGGTGGAATGTTTGCGTGCTTCGTCATGTGCGTACTTTCATGTGTTTGACAAACACAGCTATTGGGGAAATTCTTCTATGTGAATATCGGTTTGCAAAGTCATACGGTCACCTTGCAGATCGACGTTCCTGAGCCGAAGACTCATACCATCAAGCTCAAAGTTGCGCAGGTTGCCCAGCTCGTTGGCTTTTTCGAGTAGGGCAGCGGTCAGTTCGGGTGACAGGGCCTCGCCCTCCGTGTACTGCACGTCATCTAGCGATATACGTTCTCCATCACTGCTCCGTTGCAAACGGGTGGTAAACGAAGTGTGTTTGGTTTCGCCTGTCTCATGTACGTAGATATCTGCACTGATGGCTACTCTTTCGTTATCCGGTATCCGGAATTCGACTCGCTTGGTATCCACGGTCATTGGTTGGCCGTCAACCTGCACCTGAATATTTTGAAGCTTGCCAAGAATGTACTCGGAGTTGAACGAGCGGTTGATATCGTCCTCGGTCAAAACGATACGGGCCTTCGCATCGGTAGGGTGCGTCAGTTCAATTTTGCCGAAGGCGATACTCAAGGGATTGACACTGATGCTGCCTGTCTCTATCTCCATGTCCTCCACGCGCAGATTCTTCTGCATCACCATGCCTTCTCCACGGATAGTGACCGAATCCAGGTTGCCCTGGATTAGCTGAAGTGGATTTGTCCGAATGTCAACGTCCATGCTTTCAACTTCTTTGAGCTGGCTGGACAGACCAACCTCCGCTACCTTGCTTAGAGCCTGTTCGCCGAGACCTGCTTCGTTATCGTTTGAGTGAGCCACTCTGGCTATCTCCATAGTTGTGCCAATCCTCAGCAATCTATTCGATGAACTCCGGGTGTGGTATCCGCAATCCGACATAGCTGTCACGATCGCAAGAATATCTCTACGGGTTGATTGCAGTTGTATAGTCCTAGGTCAGTATTAACCTTATAATCCCGAGCACCAATGCTGCCACGCAATGGAGAATACTAGCCATGCCACTACCTCCTGGTAAACCAGAAGCGGTTTTACCCGCTGATGCGGAAGAGAGTTCTACCGGCCAAGCGAACGTATTTGACTTTTTGAAAGAAGACCACGAAAAGCTCAAAGTTCTTTTCAGGGAGCTTCAGCACAGCGAAGACCCTCAGCAACTCAAGCAGTTTTTTGATGAGCTTTATAGCGAACTTACCTCACACGCCATTGCCGAGGAGGAGGCCTTCTACCCGGTAGCCCGTCAGTTTATCGATTCGAGCGGGCAGGCTGAACAAAACTACGTAGAGCATGCCGAGGCAAAGCAACTCCTAGAAGAAATTCGGCTCCTTGACCCGACCTCGAATGAGTTTAACGGCAAGGTCCGTGATCTTGAGGGGGCTATCGAACAACATGTGCTCGAAGAAGAAGGCATGTTGTTTGCGAAGATGAATTTGAACCTGAGTGAACAGGACCTCATACAACTCATGACTCAGGTCGCACAGGTAAAGTCCCGCGAACGCGCCAGGATAGCAGGGGTTCGCTAGACGCGACCAGTTCTCAAAAATAAGGGTGATTCTGAGGATCACCCCTTTAATGTTGCCAGTGCTTGAGCACACCCAGTTACTGAGGTCCGGGGTTAATCGCGAACACCGACTTAATGTGCGTAGAGCTGCTATGGAAGATTTTTTGGACGGTTCACAGGCTCTACCCAAAGAAAGATTTGCATTCCCTAGACTTCCCGATAGTCTGAAGGGTAACCAAGCTGGAGGCTTATCCCGTGAACAATTCTGATGTGCCAAGTCCCGAGGAGAAAGAAGTTTCCAGCGGCTATAACGAACTTCAGTCCAAGGGTGAGGATCTGGGGTACGGTTTGACTCCTGAGTCGGTTAATACACAACCAACCCCGGATGACCTGCTGCAGGCAGCAGCGGCATATGCTCAAGCAGCTATGGGTTCAGGGACCGAGGTAAATTCTTTCAAGCAAACCTCTGAAAAGCCAGAAACCTGGCAGGCACAGATCAGTAATGGGTCACGTGTGGGAACGCTGGTAGCCAAGCGGGTTCCGGGGGGCTACAACCTTTACGTCGAGGGCGCAACTGGCTCTACCGAGGGCAAGACCTGATCTGGTAATGCCACTCAAGCCACGCGACGCTCTCAACTCGGGTAAGGGGGCGTAGCCCGCAAAGTAAATTTACCGCATCTTGTCTACCTCAGCAGTAAAGTGATTGGAAAGCTTTGGGGGACTCGCAGGAGTCCCGGGAGGGACATTATGAGCGGAAAATACGACGAATACCTGAGCAGGGGAGGCACAAGGTCTCTTGAAGACCTGCGCAGTACTATTCAAGCGAACTTGCAGTATTACCCCAGTGGGACAACCGAGGACCAGGCTCTGGAGTGGCTCCTGGATAGTCTCATCTTCAATGAATCCACTTCATTGAATCAGATGCTGGGCATGGCTGAGGAGAATAATTCGCCTCCTGTGTCCAGTTGAGCTGTTGTAAAATCATGTTTGCAGAATAAGGAGTGGGAATGAAGGCGCGGTTTCTTCGTATTTTGGCGGGTTTTGGATTAGTGAGTGCCGTGGTATTAAGTCAGACGATGGCTAGCTATGGTCAGGGTGTGCCCTCGGCGGATCTGCGCAAAATATCGGGTAAGGCAACAATCGAGATCAAAACTTCAGCCGGGGACATTGAAGTTGAGGTAGATGGTGACTCAGCACCGATCACGAGCGGCAATTTTGTCGATCTAGCCGAGCGCGGTTTCTACAACAACCTTACGTTCCATCGTGTCGAGCCGGGGTTCGTCATTCAGGGTGGTGACCCTAACGGCAATGGCACGGGCGGGTTTATTGATCCCAAGACACGTCAGGAGCGAGTGATCCCACTCGAGATCCGCACCACCAATAAAGACGGCAAGCCCGGCGAGATTCTTTACGGTAAAACATATAGCCGATCGGGTCTCAATGTCAGGCAGCAACCGCCCGTCCTCACCCACACCGAGGGTGTGATTGCCATGGCCCGTTCTCAAAATCCCAACTCGGCCTCGTCGCAGTTCTACATTACTCTCAGCGCTACCCCACCGTTGAATGGCGAATACGCGGTGTTCGGAAAAGTAACCAAGGGCATGGATGTCGTCAAGCGCATCAAGCTTGGAGACAAGATTGTTTCAGTCAAAGTCCTATCAAAACCGAAGAGCTAATCAGGCTGGCTTTTCAAAAAAGCAATGACTTCTACTTTGTCGGCCGGAAGCTGTAGGGTGCGCTGCTCAAAGTACAGACGAATAGGTATGGCCGGATTAGTGTCGAGGTAGCGGCCCGCGTAAAAAAGTATGATCTCGCACAGTTGCTCGAGGACGAGGCTTTCACTCGGTAGGGTCAGCGTAATGGCGTCTATCTGGTCGGTCTGGCTGTCAAAAATTGGGTTTGTACGCCACAAAAGCTCCGTCACTACCTGACTGAGTTGCCTGAGATGCACGGCGAACTCCCGGCAAGTGGCAAGGGGCATGCCCTGTAAGTGAATATGTAGACGCCTAGGGTGTATCGGGGTCTGCATAGGGTAACTGGCAACAATTTACCTGGTCGATGCAGACTTTACCCCACTGCAAGGCCCATCGCACCAGTTTTACCCGGTTCTTGGTCCGGGTCTTTTCGAGAATATTGCTGATGTGGTTATCTACAGTACGCTTCGAGATCTCGAGCGCGTCCGCGATCTCTTCGTTGGTGAACCCCTTGGCTACCAGTTCGAGGACCTGGTATTCGCGTTCGGAGAGCAACTCTGTGGAGTTGTATGTTTCTAGCATGAGGGTTAGTAGGTATAAATTCTGCTTACCCCCATTGTATGGAATCGGAGGGTTTTCCGCGCATGACCGTGGAAGTGATTTTCAAGCCAGATGAATGGGTTGCTCAATTGGCGCTTTGAGGGGCAGATCGTTGTTGAGATCGACGATTTGCTCCAGTTCGGCACGATTCGCGAGCTTGAGGTGCTCTTCGAGGGCCTGAGCGAAACGGGAATGGTAGATGCGATGCATGCTGTAGTTCTCGGTTGCGGCGAAGCCGCGCCGCATCTTAAACTGTCCACCCGCGCCGGGGTCAAACACCTGCACCCCCAGACCAATGGCTGTCTCGACCGGTTGATAGTAGCAGGTGCTGAAGTGTAAGAACTTGACCTCCTCCGTACAACCCCAGTACCGCCCAAACATCTGCTCTTGCTTACGGATATTGAAAGCCATGCCGAGGATATCACCGTTGCGCTGCCCGGCAATAAACACCGTTCGTTCAGCAAAGCACTCTTCGAGCAGCTTAAAGAAGCGGCGATTGAGGTATTGACTTCCCCACATAAATTTATTGCAGGTATCGCAATACAGGTCGTACATGAAGTTAAACATACCAGCCGGGATTGTCTTACCGCTGTAGGCCTGGAACGTGATGCCCTCCTGCTGGAGAGCTGCCCGCTCACGGCGGATATTGCGCCGTTGATTGGCGTTGAAGCTATTCAGGAAATCATCGAAGCACTGATAAGCGTTATTGGTCCATTGATAGTTGTGGGTAATGCGCTCGAGGCAATCCTGGCGTGTAAAGCGTTCGCGCTCCTCGGGCTCAATGAAAAGAAAGCTTGCAATCAGCAGCTGGTTTTTGTGGCAAAAGCTGTCGATGGCATCGAACATCCCGGCCGTCAATGTGTCCGGGTCTTCAGAAGGGTGGATCAAGAAGCGATACCCCGTCGCCGGGGTGAAAGGGGTTGCGCCGAGCAGTTTGGGATAATACCGCAGCCTCAGACGCTGGGCTGCATCCGCCCAGGCTTGATCAAAGACGAACTCTCCATAACTGTGCCCCTTCAAATAAAGCGGAGCGGCAGCAACCAGGTGTTTGCCCCGGTGGACAAGCAAATGCCGGGGTTGCCAGCCAAGCTGGGGGGTGAGACAACCCGCAAGCTCAAGTGTGCGTAGCCACTCCCACTCAAGAAAAGGAGAGCCTGAGCCCACTAGAGCGTTCCAGATCTGCGGATCGACGGACTTGAGCGAATCAACCCACGTGTAGGTAAGACTGGTCAACGGCATGATCCCTCAGTGCAGCAGCTTCACGGTTCACTTCATGCTACTTAAAGAATGTCCCGGCGCAAAATGCGCAGATTTATCCACAGGGGAAAATGACAGCCTAAAAGTAAGTATTGAGAGGTAGAACTGTAACGACCAATCAGAAACACACAGGGCGTTACAATTTCCGATGAGTGAATCAACAAGAAACTTAATTAATAGGAAGTTAACTGAATCTTATCCTGGTGTTTATTTGCGTACATTAAGGTGTCTGGGAGTTTAATTTGGACTTCGAGACACCATGGCATTATCAAGACGTCAATTTATCGCTCGGGCGGGTATCTTCGGGATTGCCGCCACCGCTCCTTTACAAGCCTTGTACACCAAAGCCGCCCAGGGCCAATCGGTCTACGGCCCCGGTTATGGTCCGCTCGTCCCTGACCCCAACGGTCTGCTGGACCTGCCGATCGGTTTTCGTTACCGGGTCTTCTCAAGCTTCGGCCAGATTATGAGTGACGGGAATCCTGTTCCTGGCGGGCACGATGGCATGGCAGCATTTGCCGGACCTCGCGGAACGACTATCCTGGTACGCAACCACGAGCTGAGCCCTGATTCGGGTTCGACGGTTATTGCTCCGGCTGGAAAGAAGTATGATCCGCTTTCACGTGGCGGTACCACCACTCTGATTGTCGGACCCCAGAACCGGCTGATTGCCGATTTTGCCTCGCTCGCGGGTACCTATCGCAACTGTGCCGGGGGACCAACTCCCTGGGGCAGCTATATCAGCTGCGAAGAGAACACTTCCACACCCGAAACCAACCCGGCGGTCACTGTTCCCCACGGATTCAACTTTGAAGTGCCGGCCAGTGCGACGAGTGTTGTCGATCCAGTACCGCTCGTCGAAATGGGACGCTTCAACCACGAAGC
>JACMIX010000128.1 GCA_014380935.1 Gloeobacterales cyanobacterium ES-bin-141
AGCCGTGGCAAAGGTACCGTTGCCGTTATTCTTGAACACAGATACAGTACCGCTAAAGTCGGGATAACTACCGTCGTTATTTGCCGCGGCAAGGTCGAGATCACCATCCTTATCCAGGTCTCCGACTGTGATGGAGATTGGACGCTCTTCAGTAGCGAAGGTCTGAGGAGCGGCAAAGGTACCGCTGCCGTTGTTCTTCAACACGGACACACTGCCGGATGCGGGGTAATAACTGTAGTTAGCCGTGGCGAGGTCGAGGTCGCTGTCCCCATCCAGGTTCCCCACCGTGATGGAGGTCGGACTAGTTCCTGTAGTAAAGTTCTGCGCGGCGGCAAAGGTGCCGTTGCCGTTGTTTCTCAGCACAGATACGTTATCAGAGTTCCTGTTAGCCGTGGCGAGGTCGAGGTCACAGTCTCCGTCTAACTTCCCCACCGTGATGGAGGAGGGACGATCGCCAACGGCAAAGTTCTGCGCGGCAGCAAAGGTGCCGTTGCCGTTGTTTCTCAACACGGAAACGTTATCAGAGTTGCTGTTGGCTGTGGCGAGGTCAAGATCGCCATCGCCGTCCAGGTCCCCGACTGTGATGAATGTGGGACCATCTCCGGCAGCAAAGTTCTGAGCCGTGGCAAAGGTGCCGTTGCCGTTGTTCTTCAACACGGACACGGTGTCGTCAGAGAGGTTTGCCGTGGCGAGGTCGAGGTCGCCATCGCCGTCCAGGTCCCCGACTGTGACGGAGGTGGGTGAGTCTCCGGTAGCATAGGTAGGAGCGGTAAGGAAGCTTACCTGCGCATGGACTGGGGCAGTAGACAGCGCAACCGTTGCTGCAAGACCCAAAGCCGCAAGACTCGTTACGGAACTTCTGCCTACCTCTCTTAATGTCCTCACCACCTGGGACGAGCCCACGGGCATCTGTTCAAGGGGCATACCCCTCCTATCCTGACCACTCAGTAGACACCATTGGCTTAGACGTAAATGCAAACGAGACAAGGATGCACTTAAACGCAAAGCCACACAACTGACTTTCACAGCAGTTCTCCTAAGGGGGATTATGAGCAGAGCTAGATACGAACTTATAGTAAGCGTCAAACTCCTCACATACACCTATGTCAGAACACCCGCTTGAAATCGGACCGTGTCAGTGTCACTGTGTCACCGCCACCGGTGGTGGTGAGTTCGAGATTGAAAGGCTCACCGAGCCGGTTCGGGTTGTACAGGAAGCATCTGATCTGCAGGAAGAGTCTGTATATCTTTCTCTAGCTTTTTCCCTACTAATGTCCCAGCAATCGGTCCCGCAGCTTGCGGATCTGGTCGCGATACTCGGCTGCCTTCTCGAACTCGAGTTTTTTGGCGGACTCTTTCATCTGGGCTTCGAGTTGTCCGATCAGCTCGGGGATATCCGATAGCTCAAGCTGGGCTGTCTGCTGCACGGCCTGCTCGAGCTCCTGCTGGTTGAGACGTCGCGAAACGGCGAGGAAGTCGAGAATGCTGTTGCCGCCGTCGATGCGTTTGATGATCGGTTGGGGTGTGAGGCCGTGGGTCTTGTTGTACGCGTCCTGGATGTGGCGGCGGCGCTCGGTCTCGCTAATTGCCCTCTCCATGGAGTTGGTCAGCCGCTCGGCGTACATGATCACCTGCCCGTCAATATGGCGGGCTGCCCGACCAATCATCTGGATCAACGAGCGCTCGGCGCGCAGGAAACCCTCCTTGTCGGCATCGAGAATCGCTACCAGCGAAACCTCCGGCAAATCGAGCCCCTCACGCAGCAGGTTTACCCCGATCAACACGTCGAAGTCCCCCTGCCTGAGGGCGTGCAGAATCTCGATGCGCTCAATTGCCTGAATTTCAGAGTGCAAGTAGCGTACCCGGACACCCCGCTCCTGAAAGTACTCGGTCAGGTCCTCAGCCATACGCTTGGTGAGTGTCGTGACCAGGACCCGCTCCCGGCGCTTGGCGCGCTCGAGAATCTCGTGGAGCAGATCATCGACCTGTCCTTCAACTGGACGGACGTGAATTTTCGGGTCGAGTACCCCCGTGGGGCGAATAATCTGCTCGGCAATGTACTTGCCTTTGATAAGGCCCGTGACTGGATCGCTGGCACCGCCTGAGAGCCCAACCTCCCACTCGGCTGGCGTGGCTGAGACGAAAATAGCCTGTCCCACCTTGCTCCAGACCTCGTCGGCTTTGAGGGGCCGGTTGTCGGCAGCGGAGGGTAGACGGAAACCGTGCTCGATCAGCACGCGCTTGCGGGCCTGATCGCCGTTGAACATGCCCCGAATCTGCGGCACCGTGACGTGCGACTCATCTACCACCAGTAACCAGTCTTGTGGAAAGTAATCGATCAAGCACGAAGGTGCGTCGCCCGCATTGCGACCGGCCAGGTGGCGCGAGTAGTTTTCGACTCCGTTGCAATAACCGACTTCGCGCAGCATCTCGAGGTCGTATCGGGTCCGCTGCTTGATACGTTGAGCTTCGAGGAGCTTGTTTTGAGATTCAAGTTCTGCAACCCGCTCCTCGAGTTCGGCCTCGATGTCGGCACAGGCCCGCTCAAGCTGGTCCTCGGGAGTGACAAAGTGCTTGGCCGGGTAGACATTTAAGCCGTTGACCGAGCGGATGACTTCGCCCGATATCGGGTCCACCCAGCGCACCGCTTCAACTTCATCCCCAAAAAATTCGACCCGGATAATCCGGTCTTCGTAAGCCGGCCCAATCTCGACCACGTCCCCCCGCACCCGGAAGCGCCCTCGGCCTACTTCTAGATCATTGCGGTCGTACTGGACAGAAACCAGTGCCCGCAACAGTTCGCGCTGGTCAAGTTGACCACCCACTCGTAGTGGAATCGAGGCTTTGAGGTATTCCTCCGGCATCCCCAGACCATAAATGCAACTGACCGAGGCGACGACAATGACGTCGCGCCGCTCGAAGAGCGAGCGGGTGGCCGAGTGACGCAGCATGTCAATCTCGTCGTTGATACTGGCCGATTTCTCGATATAAGTGTCAGTCCTGGGAATATAGGCCTCGGGCTGGTAGTAATCGTAGTAAGAAACAAAATATTCAACGGCATTGTGCGGGAAGAACTCGCGCAACTCGTTGCACAGTTGCGCTGCCAGGGTCTTGTTGTGGGCAAGTACCAGGGTCGGTTTGCCAACTTGCTCAATCACGTTTGCGATTGTGAAGGTCTTGCCTGTGCCCGTTGCACCCAGGAGCGTCTGGTAACGCAGACCGCTCTGAACCCCGGCGATCAGCTGCCGGATTGCCCCTGGCTGGTCGCCCGTCGGACTGTAGGGTGCCACTACCTGAAAACGATCATCGGTCATATGTGTCCATAAGTTCACATTCGCTACCCATTGTACTCGCTGGGATCGCCCAGGGGTTCTCCAGTGAGGAATCGCTCCTGCAATGTGTTACTGAGTCGGTCTTCGTGGTACCGTTTGGGTTGCTGAACGAACCAGTGGGTATTTTACGACCGTTATGAGCAATGTCATGGACCGCCTCTTTCAACAGGCGGTGCGCAAATTGAAGACCAGGGGCTATACCGTTGAGCCGGATAGTAATAACCCTCTGTATCACATCATCTTGCGGTCGAACGGTTTTCCGGTTGACTCACCTTCGGGAAACTGGCAGTTCAGCAAAATGGAAGTCATTCAATTCTCCGAGCGGCAGGAATAGTACCGGGCGGCACCGCTATTTGCTATTCTCGAGTCGGACTCCGCCAGACGCTCACCTGCAAGCCTAAAGACCGGGTCCCCAAAAGACATGCCCCGAGACGCGATCGGCATCTTGATCGATCTTGCCCGCAGGGGGGAAATTGACCCCTGGGATATTGATGTCGTTCAACTGACCGATCGCTTCTTGCAGTCTCTGGGTCGGCTCGAGAGTGCTGACCTCGGCAAATCTGCGCAAGCTATTCTTTATGCCTCAGTGCTTGTGCACATGAAGGCGGAAGCTCTTGAAACACAGTCCCAGAAACCATTTGCTCCACCTGTAGAGGAGCATGTCGAGGGAGACCAGCTCGATTTGTGGGACAGCGAGACGCCCATACCTCTTGAGCGCAGGCTGCGTCGCCGTGCTGCGGCCCCGGCCATGGACAAGCGGCCCCTCACCCTGGGAGACCTGATTGCCCACCTCAAAGAAGTTGAGCAAATTGAGCGCCAACAAGCCCGCGTCCGGGTCCTGCACAAGCGCCAACCCTTAAACGGTCCCATTATCAGTACGTTCGAGCAGGTCGAGCAGCTTGCTCACCAGGAAAATCTTGAGGTCGTAGTCAGTGGTCTGCTCGTACTGCTCGAGCGTCTTGGGGATACCGTCGGCTTTGAACATCTGCTAGAACACTATCAAGACCGTGTGGGTGCTTTCCTGGGTTTATTGTTTTTGGCCCATCGCTCTCAGGTTGCTCTGACACAGGCGGAGTTCTACCGGGACATCCTAATTTATGTTGTTGAGCCTGAAGGCGCGCTTGGAAGCAGTCCTCTATCTTAAAGCCCGGCCCCTGGACCTGGAGCAACTCAGTCACTACGCCGAGTGCACCAGGGAGGCCTGCAACGATGCATTGATCGAATTGATGGAGGACTACGCCCACCGGGATGGTGCTCTTGAAGTCGTGGACACGGCCGGGGGATACGCGCTGCAATTACGCCCTGACTTTGGGGGGTTGGTGAGCAAGCTCATTCCAACCGACCTGGGTGTTGGTGCTACCCGGACCCTCGCCCTGATTGCCCTCAAGGGACCATTGACCCAGAGTGAACTGGTCGAAATGCGCGGGTCCGGTGCCTATGACCATGTACGTGACCTGGTTGGCAAGGGATTTGTCCTGAAGGCAAAAGAGTCGGAAGGCCGCTCCTACAGGTTGCGGGTCAGCGAGAAATTCTTCCAATACTTTGAAGTGGACGACATTCGTAGCCTGGTGGGTTGAGGAGATACCCATGGAGATTCAGAACCGCCGCGTCGGTGTACTGCAACTGACTGTGCTGGCCCTGGTAGCGATGCTCGCGGTCGGGATCGTGGTCGTATGGACCCGTCAGGCAGGGTTGCGTAACACGGTCACCGCTGCAACGCCCACACGAGTCGAGGAGATCCAAAAACTTCTGCGCCAATTGCCCGACCAGGTAAGACTTGAGCAAGCACAGGTACAGGCCCGCAGCCAGCAACCCGAGGACCTGATAGCAGCGGTCGCACAGCTGCACAACGGCATCCCTCTACGCTCTGCCCTGCACACTCAGGCCCAGGAGCAGATTCGTCTGTGGAACCAGGAGTTGATCCGTCAGGCGCAAGCAAGGGCGGTTGTCGGAGACACACGGGCGCTTCAAGCAGCGATCAGCCTGGCTGCCGGGGTTCCTCCCGCGACAGCAGGCTACGCGGAGGCGCGGTCGCGCATGCGGGAGTGGCAGGCACAGATCGCTCCCCGGCCGGAACCGGCCATTTCTACCGGGTCAGTCCCGCGTACATCTAGTAGTCCCGAGGCCCCATTGAAAATTGGTACTGCATTGAGCAAGGACTCACGGTCCTGGGAGGATTTGACGATTGAACGTGACCAGAAACTGGAGGACGTGGCACTACTCGTCACCTCGGTACGCATTCAGGCCAGGGGAGATTTTCAGCTGAGTGTCAGTCTCACCAACCAATCCGAGCAACGCTATGCGTTCTTGCTCAGCCAGATCAAGCTGCTGGACAGTGACGGAAAGGACCACCTGATCGAGGCGAAGCTCAATTCCGGCCAGGGTATTGTCCCGGTCGGGGGAACCAGCCGGCTGACGCTATACGGTCGGGGCCGCTGGCAACCACCTTACTTCGTGCAGGTCAGTGAGGTCTCGGGCCAGCGCAACTTCAACCTGCCCATCTGCCCCGATTGCCCCTGATAAATAGTGTTAAAATCCGGATGATTTGCCGATAGGATGTCCATGCTGCAAAATACGGGCACCTCCGTGCCTATCCGTGTAGGAGTGATCGGTGTCGGCAACATGGGGCAACATCATGCCCGCGTGCTCAGTCTACTCAAAGATGTCGCCCTGGTCGGCATTGCCGATATCAACATCGAGCGTGGCCTTGACACCGCCGGCAAATATCGTGTTCAGTTTTTTGAAGATTACCGTGAGCTGATCCATCACGTTGACGCAGTGTGCATTGCGGTCCCAACGCGTCTACATCACATGGTGAGCCAGGATTGTCTCAAATTGGGTGTTCACATCCTGATCGAAAAACCGATCGCCGCCCATATCAGCGAGGCCGAGGAACTGGTCAACCTGGCGGCCCAAAACGGTTGCATTTTACAAGTGGGACATATCGAGCGCTTCAATCCCGCCTTTCGTGAGTTGCGCAATGTCCTCAAACGTGAAGAACTCCTTGCCTTCGAAGCGCACCGCATGAGCCCTTATTCCTCACGTGCAAACGACGTGTCGGTAGTCTTCGACTTGATGATCCATGACATCGATCTACTACTGGAACTGGTCCCCTACCCGGTTACCCGCATGACTGCCTCGGGCAATCGCGCCTCGGATTCGGGTTATCTCGACTTCGTCACAGCGACCCTGGGCTTCAGCAACGATGTCGTGGCGACCCTGACAGCAAGCAAAGTCACGCACCGCAAGATCCGCAATCTCACCGCTCACTGCAAAGACTCTCTAGTAGAAGCTGATTTTTTGAATAAAGAAATCCTTATCCACCGGCAGACCACCTCTAACTACATGACCGAGTACGGCCAGGTCCTCTACCGGCAAGCCGGGTTAATCGAAAAGGTCCAGACCAGCAATATCGAGCCCCTGAACGCCGAACTGGAGCATTTCATTCAGTGCGTACGGGGCGGTAAACAGCCCTCCGTGGGTGGAGAGCAAGCCCTCAAGGCCTTGCGTCTGGCGGCACTAATCGAGCAAATTGCCGTAGACGGAAAAGTCTGGTGCGGCACAGATGCAAATGTGGTGGAGATCCTGGCTTGATTCCTATTCTTGATCTGTCTTTGCAGACTGCCCGGCTTTTGCCCGAGATCGAGCAGGTCACCCGCGAGATCTACAAAAGTGGGGCCTTCGTCTTGGGCGAGCACGGCCGCAGCCTCGAAGCTGAAATTGCGCAACTGTGCGGGGTCAACTACGGCGTCGGGGTGGCGTCGGGAACGGACGCGCTGCACCTGGTTCTGCGTGCCTGTGGACTTGGTCCCGGTGATGAGGTCATCACGAGCCCATTCACTTTCATTTCAACGGCGGAGGCAATCTCTTATTGCGGAGCGACACCGGTTTTTGCCGATATTGATCCTCTCACCTTCAACATCGACCCGGCCTCGGTCGCCGAACGGAT
>JACMIX010000129.1 GCA_014380935.1 Gloeobacterales cyanobacterium ES-bin-141
CCCTGGACGTCCTGGAAATGGTTCCCTGGGACGGTAACAAGGCGGGGTCGATTGCCTCCTCGCCACGCACAGAGGATTGCGTCGGTTGCAAGCGGTGCGAAACCGCCTGCCCGACCGATTATCTGAGCATCCGTGTCTACCTCGGGGCAGAAACCACCCGCAGCATGGGCCTTGCCTATTAAGCGGGATATCATAACGTCCTCATCATCATCTAAAAGCCCTCGCCTTGTGCGGGGGCTTTTGGTTGTATACGCCGCCAGTGAGGCCGCTATACCGTGATGACGCTTCCATTGAACCGGGTGAACGTGAAGCCGTTAAAGTCTTCGTTGTAGGTACCTCGCTGGTCTCTAAGCAGGCTGATGGCCAGCTCCTCGCCCAGCACAAGCGACACAGCCGCGTCCGAGCGCCAGTGTACACCGGCGGTGTTGCGCCCCATGGCGATGTTGGTGGCCAGCTTGTTTAACTCCCCACCCACGTTCAGCGGCGGACCCACGTAGGGAATCAGCACGGTTGGGTCGCTCGGGTCTGGTATGACCGGGTTAATCAAGACGTAGTTCTCGTCAAACATCGCCTTGAGAATCGTTACACATGCACCGGCTACCGTTGCGTGGCCTGCTCCGTAAGCTGGATGCGTCGGGGATCCCTCGGGGAAAGCCTGCGGCAGAAGACCGACGTTGTAGGCACTGCCATAGGTATTCTCGAGGGCGCTCAGGACCGTCGAGTCAAAAATCTCCGCATGGAGTGGATAGCTCGTGCCGCGTGACAGGTTTTTGTAGACCAATCCACCGAATGCTTCGGGCCGTAACCGCCGATGTACCGACCATTTCTGGTACCACACTGCTTTGAGGGCACGGGTCGCAACCTCTGAGACCAGCGTAATGAAATAGGGACCCCCGAAGGTACCGAAACCAATTTGTGTGCGGGAGCCGATATATGGGTTGCCTGGGTTGCGCGGGGCCTGTACACCGCTACTGAAGGGATCCTCCGCGTCGAAGTTGCCGAGCAAGATCAAGCACGCATCGAAATAGGCCTGAAAGAGCACGTCGATGTGGACCCACTGGCCCAGGTCCCGACCATTGACGATGTAACGGCGCCCGGACTCATACTCCTGGGACCGGCTCGAGTTCCCCCCATTCTGAACCAGCAACCACTCATCAAAAGTTGTCATATAGTCGATGCCCGCCCTGGTCGTGCGCATCTGCCGGTTCACGTACTCGACACCGAAGGGCGTATTGAGCCACAGAAACTGCGAGATGTACGGTCCGGTCAACACACCGGGCGGGGTGAAGTGTGCACCTGTACGCCCGGAACGATCCGCGGCGTAATTGATGTAGGACACATTGCCCCGGAACAGGGTCTGTGGCGTCACCAGACCATCCGTGCGGGGTCCACGGAAGTTGGAGAGCCGGTTGAGGTCATCCACCGCTGCGAGGACAAGCGAATTCGTGGTACCGTTCTCGAACTCCGTGAACGGGATATCGCGCAGCAGGGCCTGCCAGTACAGCTCGACCATCTCGCCCGCTTCCTCGGCGCTTGCAAGTGCAGGTGCGGGTAGTATAGCCAGTTGGTGCGAGTCGGTTCCCTGGAGGGCATAGGCCAGGGCCGCCTGGGGGTTGGTCAGGGGCCTATCAGCTGTCGCACCCAGGGGGATGCTCTCGAAGTCAGCCGGCCGGCCGGTCTTTAGAGCGTTAACGAGCGAGTCAAAAGCAGCCGGGTTGACCTCACCTAGATCGTTATGGGGTAGCCCCTTGGTGTAGCTACCGATGCGGCTCGCGTAGCGGACCTCGTCGCCATTGGTCGGGTGAAGTGGTAGGGGAACTTGCAGCTCTGCTTGTGCTGCGGCAGTACGGATTTGAAAAGACCGCAGGCTCCGTTGTTTGGGATTGAGCGGGCCGACGTCCCGGGCCTGGGCTGCGGTACTGCCGAAGGTGCCGGCAAATGCTGTTGCGACAGTGATAGTCGAAGCGTATTTGAGAAAGGTGCGTCGGCCTTGGGCGTGGGCCGCCTTGTCCGTGGGATCGGCAACGCGGCTGGAGTCAAAAGCAATCGCTTCGGTACTCGAATGATCAGGCATGGTTATTCTCCGGGTATTTAGAGTTCAATCCGGAAGATGGAGTGGCAATGGCTTGAAGGTATTGTCAGCGCGAACAGAATTTCGGAGAAAGCCGACAGTAGCCATGTGAAGCAATACCACGACACCCGTGGCAAGAACGCCAGCTCCATTTTGCGAATCTTATTTAACTTGATCCCATTGCAAATGTCACAGGAAATTTCAGCAATTTTTAGTGCAATTACTTTACCGAAAACTTCTGAAACGCCTTGTGTAATTCCTTTATGGATACCTTTGAGAATACAAGAGGTATGACTTATTGCTTGTAAATTAAGGTACAGGTTTTATAGAGATTAGTTCACGTTTTCAACCGCTAATCTAAT
Source organism: Gloeobacterales cyanobacterium ES-bin-141 (assembly GCA_014380935.1). Classification (GTDB taxonomy): domain Bacteria; phylum Cyanobacteriota; class Cyanobacteriia; order Gloeobacterales; family Gloeobacteraceae; genus JACMIX01. The sequence goes on from JACMIX010000129.1 coordinate 2,434, forward strand.
GCATAAATTCACGCACTGAGACATATTATATTTCAATGCGCCAGTTCCTTGGGAAGCGTGTTCCTGCAAACTAATTCTCTGGTCTTTTAAACCGGACAATTAGTAACTGTATGATGTTCGGGTGTTGTCAGGAATATAACCCAGTGTCCGGAACTCTCTCTTTTGAGACCCGTGGACTGACGCTTGACACGAGTGTTCGATGCCGCGGGGTGTTGCAGCTCAGTGTGGGTGGCTCGAAGCCCGAATCAACCATTGCTCGTTCTAGATCTAAACCGAAGTACTCGTCAAGGTAGGGCTCTGTGCTCTTCAGCAACGTCAGGATGTAAGGCGGCATCGTGGCATAAATAGCCGACCTCGGGTTCATGTCCATGATGGCCAGATGGCCACCCGGACGCAGCAAACGGTGCGCTTCGCGCAGTACCTGCCTGCTAACCTCACCGGGTAGCTCGTGCATGACCAGAAAGATCGAAACCAGGTCGAAAGTTGCGCTCTCCAGACCCGAACACTCGGCGGTACCATGCACCCAGTCGATGACAGAACGACGCTGGCGGGCAGAGTGGGAGGCGACTGCCAGAAAATACGGCGACAGGTCGAGGCCCGTGACCCGAGCCCGAGGAAAAGTTTGTTGCAGGGCGAATGTACTCATCCCGACACTGCAGCCCATGTCGAGGACGGCCCGCGGCTCAGCCGCCAGCTGCGCGCTCACAATTTCGTGATAGCCCCGGCGCAATCGGGCATCTCCTTGCGCCCCCGCATCAGGCCAGATCCGTGCGTGAACTGCCAGTGCCGCAACCTCTACTTCGGTTGCCGCCTCCCAGCACAAGTTTCCGCGCTCGTAGGCATGAAAAGGCTTGAGGTAGTACTGCGGGTAGACCAGGCCGGGGTTCTCGACTCGGGCCACTTCCGCGCTCCAGTCGCGTGAACGCAACGCACGCGCCTGCTCAGTCCAGGACACTCCAATAGACTCGGCTCGCCGGATCATCATGTTGCGAGCTTGCTTGCGGGCCAGATCTGCCAGGGGCTTGACGGCCAGCAAGCGGCTGACCAGTTGAGAGGACAGTTTTAAATCGCTGCGCATCGTATGCTCTGGTGTCTTGTGAACTCAACGGTCAGATCTCGAACGGTTCAATCTCACTATGACTCCAGTGACGCTTGAAGTGCTCGGCAACAAATGGCCGGACGGTGAACCTGGGTGGTCGCCCATCCCGGACGTCAATGCGCAAAAAAGAGTAGGGTCTGCGTTTGAGCGCGCCCTGCCCACTGCGGCCGACATACAGCAACGATTGGGCGACCGGGTGCTGAAGCTCATCACCGGGTTCCTCGAGGTGTGGTCCTTCGAGGCGCTGGCGGCGGAGGCTAAAACCACTGCCGCCGCAGATAACCCAGTTGATGTTGGCATCGGCGTGACCGGTGTTGCCGGTGCGCAGATGCTCGAGGCAATGGGCGTGGCCGGTCAGCACCAGATCAACCAGTGGGCGGCCTGCAAGACCCTGCCCGACCGTCTCAGCCACGGCATCAAATACCTGGCGTAGGTGGCGGCGAATGGTCAGCGTTTGAGCCTGATTCCACTTGGTTGCCTCGGTGACGTAGGGAGGATGGTGCAGATAGACCACGCGCCCACGCACGTCCGCCGTATTCCAGGACTCGATCAACCTCCGGCGCAACCAGTCGAGTTGTTCGCGGTCCACAGTGGTTGTCGCGTCGGATGTGAGTTGTTTTTCGATATCGAGCTTGATTTCTTCAAGCTGCTCCAGTCTGGCACCGAGGTCATTGCGCTCATCAGCCTGCTCGGGAGATTCTGAGTCAAACTTTTCTGCGGCTTCGAGGATCTGGAGTTTCTGCTGCTCAAGCTCTGCCAGGCGTAGCTGGAGCTGAGTGCGCCGGTCGTCCCCGGCCCGGGTCTCAGGTAGTGGAGGTGGTGCGTTGAAGGTGTTGGAATCAAGGGCGAAAAAGTCGATTCCACCGTAGCGAAAGGTGTAATAGCGGTTGGGTAGGCGGGTGAAGCTCCCGGGCTGGTAGCGCAAACAGCGTCCAGAATCGGTTTTGGCTGTGTAGTGGTTGTCGAGGTGACGGCCCAACTCCTCGTCGCTATCAAAGGCCTTGAGATAATCGAGAAACGCACGGGCGTATGCCTTACCCTGCCTTGAGCCATGCCACCCGACATCAAGGTCCAGCTGAACGCGTAACAACTGGCGTACCGGTAGGGTCGTCTGCATCATCAGACCGTAGAAGAACGGCAGGTCATAGTAATCATGGTTACCGGGTACAGGCAGGATCGGCGAGTTGAAGACCATACGGTCATAGGCAATTTGTCCGGGCTTTTCTCCGCCGACCAGAAATTCCCGATAAGGCTCGATAAAGTTCTTTCGGTAAAATTCGCTCGAACCGACTAGATAGATGACGTCTCCCGTGTGCAGCACGAAACGACAACTGTCGCGGTGGGCAAGCATCTGTTCAGCAATCTGTCTTTGGGGATTTTGACCCCGGTGCGGACCTGAGCCGCTATCCCCAATGACTAGAAAAGAAAAATCCGGGCTTTCCTCACGGTTGTCTTCGAGGACCATGCGGGTTTGGTCGATACCGCGGGCGAGGATAGGTGGCTCTTGCCAGCGCACCCGCTCTTTCATCTTGCGAATCTTGGTTGAGATTGGCGGGTCTGAGACAAAATCCATGATTCATGCTCCCGGTGCGTAGAGTCACCGAGTCCAATTGCAGCATGCCGATTGTACTCGCCCGTTTTGGCATCTCCGCATCTGCCCTGTGGGTGTAAACAGTGGGAGAGACGCTTCTATAGCTCCAATTCAGGTGGTGGCGGACAGGTCAGTTCTCGGTGTTCTCCATCCGGATGGGTGAAGGCCAGGTGCAGAGCGTGCAGGTGATAACCACAATCTCCGGGCACTACCAGCTTTTCACCCGGCGCGGGTGACAGGGGTAGGCCCCCCGGTTGATAGAGTGGGTCACCCACCAGGGGATACCCCGCTGCTGCCAGGTGGATCCGGATCTGATGGGGCCGTCCTGTATGGATCGTTACTTCGAGCAGAGTACTCAGTGCCCCGTATTTGAGCACCCGGCATTCGCTCTCGGCGGGCAACCCACCGGGACTCGCGGCATACAGATAGCCCAGGACGGGGTAAGGAATCCTGCCGATAGGTTCCCTGACCGTGAAGGTCAGGGGTGGTATACCACTCACGAGCGCCCGGTAGGTCTTGCGAATCCGGCGCTCGCGCATTTGCAGGCTCAGGTCTGCGCGGGCCAGGGGCGTGCGGGCGAGCAACATCAGGCCTGATGTTCCCCGTCCCAGACGATGGACCGGTACGGGAGGCGGACCGGGATAACGTGCCTTGAGTTGCCCGAGCAGGGTGTGCTCGACGAAGCCGCCCCCAGGGAGCACGGGCAGGCCCGCGGGCTTGACAATGGCCAACATGTGCAAATCTTCGTAGAGAACTGCAAAGGAGGGCACAGGCGGCTCCTGCCAGGGGGCGCGGTGGTAAGTCAACCACTGACCTCGCACCAGGCGGGTATGGGATGCCGGGGGAACCCCATCGAGCCGGATCTGTCCGGCTGCAATACGAGCCTGCCACTGAGCTGCGTCCGAGTGGCGATGTCGCCGGGTGTAGTAGTCGAGGACTGTCCAACCGTGCGCTGCCGGGTCTACTTGTTCGCGGTAGGTCCAGCCACTATTGAGCATCCGAGTGGCTCAGTCGCGGCAAGTGAGAATCTCTACCCCGTCCTGGCTCACGGCGATGGTGTGCTCGAATTGCGCACTGAGAGAACCATCCCTGGTCACGGCTGTCCAGCCGTCCTTGAGCACCTCCACCTCAAAACCGCCCGCGTTGATCATCGGCTCGATGGTAAAGACCATACCGGCCTTGAGGCGCAGGCCCGTTCCGCGCTTGCCGTAGTGCGGAACAGACGGATCCATGTGGAAGACGCGCCCGATTCCGTGTCCGACGAAGTCCCGTACCACGCTGAATCCGTGCGCGTGCGCGTGGGTTTCGATCGCGGCCCCGATGTCGCCCAGACGTGCTCCGGGCTTGACTTCGGCGATCCCGAGCATCAGGCACTCGTGCGTGATATCTACAAGCTTGCGGGCAGCGTCGCTCACCTGCCCGACAGTGAACGTCTTGTTGGTGTCGCCGTGCCAGCCGTCGAGTATGGGGGTGACATCAATGTTGAGGATGTCGCCTTCTTTGAGTACCTGCTTTTTGCTCGGGATACCGTGACAGACGACGTGGTTGATGCTGGTGCAGATGTGCTTGGGAAAACCGTGATAACCGAACGGGGCGCTGACGGCTCCGTGCGTTCGTGTCCACGCGTCACACAGGCGGTCCAGTTCCTCGGTCGTCGTACCCGGTTTTACGAAAGGCTCGATATAGTCCAGCAGTTGGGCCGCCAGACGTCCTGCCGCCCGCATCTTCTCGATTTCCCGAGGCGACTTAATTTCCACCGACTGGGGTCGAAATGCCCAATCCATCGTGCTGATACTCCTGTCAATTTGGACCCGGTACCCTCGCTACAGAAGCACCTCTCCCAATCATACCGGCGGGCTCTTGAGGAGACCCGGCAGCCTTCTAGGCCCGGTCTGGCTAAACTGCCGATTAGTATGCCAAACATATTGGCTTGTCTACGCAATAGAAGCTGACTTGCAGACCTCCAGCTGGTGTCCGAAACTTTAAACAGATTTGATTGAACCTCATATGGTGTGATGCTTAAGTTGCAGAATAGCTACAAAAAGTAACGCTTTTCCCTACTCCGGAACTAGAAGGGACCCGGGAACCCGTGGTAACATCACTTCGTCTCTTGTCAATAGTATTTTGGCGGTCACTCATGTCTATTCGTGTAGCAGTGATCGATGATCATCCTGATGTTTTGCTGGGAGCCATAGCCTATCTGGGTGGCTGCTCGGACATCCGTCTGATCGGTCAGGGACAAACAATTGCCGAGGCACTCGCCCTACTGCAAGAGCAGCAACCCCAGGTTGCCCTCGTGGACCTCGAACTGCCCCGTGCTCCCGGGGAATCGGCCGAGTACCTGGGAGGGTTGACGATTGCGCGGGCAGTACGCGCCGGGGGCTGGCCCACGCGTCTGGTGATCATGACCGGTCACCGCGACCGCTCCGGCCTGGTAGCCGTTCAGCCGTTCGTCGAGTGCAAGCCGCGCGTGGTTTACGATTACTTACTCAAATCCGCGACTCCCCAGGAGCGCATCGAGGCAATCCGCCGTACAGCTCAGGGGGTCGGACGCTTGCTCAAGCTCGATGTGCCCAAGCTTACGCCCCGCGAGCGCATCGTTTTGCGCCATATGGCCCTGGGACTCGAGAACGCCGAGATCGCCCAGAAACTGGTGGTTGCTCCCTCGACGGTGGCCTCCCACGTCAAGTCCCTGATGGCCAAGATTCTCTCGGAGCCCGGGGTCGAGGATGGACAATTGCGCCGCACGCGTACCCTGTGTGTCCGGCGAGCACTCGAATACGGCATCCTGCGACCAGACCAGATCAACCGTAACCAGCTTGGGCGCAACGTAGCTCAGTAACTTCACCTGGCACCCCTGGCGACCCAAAGTTTAGTATGGATGCATTCGGTACTCATCTGGTCTCGGAGAGATGCTATGTCGGTGACGCGTGGCAAAAGGAACCGGCAATACTGGGCTGCCCTGGTAGTAAGTGGTTGGCTGGTCCTGGCCCAGACAACTCCCTTGCTCGCTGCCACCCTTCAGCAACTCGAGATTACCGTGAGGGACTCGGGTCTGGTCGGGCAGGCCTTTCAATTGACTCGCAAAGCGCAAAATCTCAAAGTCGAGACCGGCCAGATCTACCCCAACAACAGTGAATTCAAGCTGGCCTTGCTGCAACTGGCCAGTCTGCTCGAATCTGCCGACACCAAGCTCAAGCTGGTGACACTGCGCGGGAGCATACTGGACAATCCCAGTCCGGTCGAGGGCTCGATTGTCCCGACCAGGGCAACCCAGCTTCAGCAAAGCGGTGCTACCGATATGCTCGATACGGTGAGCATCAAAACACTGGCAGGCAAGCGGCCCAACCCCAAACCGGTCAAGCAGGCAACAGCCGTCCCCAACCAGTCCATTCCGGTCATTGGCGATCCAATCAACGACGAGCCGCCGCAACGCCTGGCCTCAGAAGGCCCGCGTGCTGCAGCCGGTATCCCGGTGATCGGTGAGCCCCTCGAAGCCGGCCAGCGAGTCGCGGACCCGGCCATCGGCAAGGGAGAAGATACCACGACCGCGAGTACACCCTTCAATACAGGCGTCAGTGTCTTGAGAGCCGGGGCACCGATCCCGGTCTTGCTGGCGCAGGATGTCTCGGTGCCGGGCAACCGGTCCGTCCCGGTAAACGCGACTGTGCTCCAGGACATCTTCAGCGAGGGCGGCGACCTGGTCATCCCCGGCGGCAGCCGCGTCAGCGGTCAGATTGAGCCCGCTCCCGGCGGAGCGCGCCTGGTTTTGCGAGAAATATACATTAACGACCGTCAGTACACGATCCGCGCCCAGTCTGATGTGTACCGTGCCCGCGTCTCCGGTGGAGGAGGCTCCTCGATTGGCGGTCTGACGGGTGGCTTGCTGGGTGGTGTGGGAGGTTCCCTGTTTGGCCGCTCAGTCGATCGAAATACCGGGGGATTGTGGGGTGGTCTGCTCGGTGGGTTGCTCGGCTCTTTTATCGGTTCTTCGATGGGCAACTCCCAGCGCTCCGAGGTAGTGATCCCGGCTGGTCCGGCAAACTCCCGTCTACTCGAAGACGTGACTGTGAACAATTACTGACATTTTAAGAATGGTAGGATAGGACACCTATTTGCGCGGCGTATACTGAGTCCTGCCGTCACCCCCAGCATCCATTGACCTCCAATCCAGCCACACGCATTTACTTATACGACACGACCCTCCGTGACGGTGCGCAACGCGAGGGGTTGAGCCTCTCGGTCGAGGACAAGTTGCGCATTGTGCTGAAGCTCGACGAGCTGGGTGTGCCGTTCATCGAAGGGGGTTGGCCGGGTGCCAACCCCAAGGACGGCGAATTCTTCGAGCGCCTGCGAGAGCTGCGACTCAAACACAGTACTGTAACCGCTTTTTGCTCGACACGCAGGCCGGGTATTGCCGTCCACACCGACCCGGTACTGGGAGAAGTCCTGCGGGCCGGTACGGAGTGGATCACGGTCTTCGGCAAGTCCTGGGATCTGCACGTACATGAAGGTCTGCGCACCTCGCTCGAGGAAAACCTGGCCATGATCGCTCAGACGGTGACGTACTTGAGGACTCAGGGCCGCCGGGTCATCTACGACTGCGAGCACTGGTTTGACGGGTTCACCAAAAATCCCGAGTATGCTCTGGCTACCCTGCAGGCAGCCGCGGTCGCGGGTGCTGAGTGGGTCGTCCTGTGCGATACCAACGGCGGTATGCTTCCTCACCAGATCGAGCCGATTGCCGAGGCGACCCGGAGTTTTATTACCGCCCTGGGTTTGAGCTGTGGTCTGGGCATCCACACTCACAATGATTCGGAAACTGCCGTCGCCAACACCCTGGTGGCCGTGCGGGCCGGGGCGCGCATGGTCCACGGAACGATCAACGGCTACGGCGAGCGTTGCGGCAATGCCAATCTCTGTTCGGTCATCCCCAACTTGCAGTTGAAGATGGGCTACGACCTGCTGGTACCCGAGCAACTGGCCCGCCTGACTGAGACATCGCTATTCGTGAGCGAGGTAGTGAACTTGGCCCCCAACGACCACGCCGCCTACGTCGGTACCTCGGCGTTCGCCCACAAGGGGGGCATCCACGTCTCGGCAGTACAGCGCAATCCCCAGACCTACGAACATATCGTGCCCGAGAGTGTCGGCAACTGTCGCCGCATCGTCATCTCAGACCAGGCGGGTCTGAGCAACGTGGTTCAGAAGCTGGCCGATTTCGGCTTTCACCTCGACCGCCAGGACCCCAGGCTGCGCGAAGTGCTCCACCGCCTCAAGCAACTCGAAGCGGAGGGTTACCAGTTCGAAGCGGCGGAGGCGAGCTTTGAGTTGCTGGTACGCGAATGCCTGGCCGAGCGCCGGGTCTACTTTGTCCTCGAAGGGCTCTACACCTCCTGCCAGACGTTCCCGGACGGTTCGATGCGCTCCGAGGCGACCGTGCGCGTGCGGGTCGGAGATGCCCTTCAGCACACCGCCGCCGACGGCAACGGCCCCGTCTCGGCCCTGGACGCAGCTTTGCGCAAAGCCCTGCTGGGTTTTTATCCCGAGGTTGCCCGCCTGCACCTGACCGATTACAAAGTGCGAATTCTCGACGGTGCCCAGGGGACTTCGGCCCTGACCCGCGTGCTGGTCGAGTTCAGCAACGGTCAGGAGCGCTGGACGACCATTGGTGTCTCCCCCAACATCATCGAGGCCTCCTGCCGGGCGGTCATCGAGGGTCTGGAGTATGGTCTGAACCGCTCCGGGGTCAAGCAGCCATAGCGAGGCGTGAGAGTTCAAGTCCGGCGCAGGCACTGAGTAGAGCCTGCCGGTCTGTGCAATCACTCAAATAAGGCAGGGTACCGAGGACCGGAAGCCCGCAGAGGTTCTCGATTAGGGCAATGTCCGCGAGCGCGGCCTGTTCCTCAGGGTCGAGTGGGGTCACCGTGGAGAGAATGATCCCGCGCAGGTCAATTTTCTGGCTGCGGGCAAAACCGACGTGAACGACCAGCTGGCCGAGGACTCCCAGACGGACAGGTGCCACCAGCAGGGTTGGGATACGCCAGTCGCGGGCGAGGTCGGCCACCGTGTACTCCCAGGTGAGAGGACAACCGAGACCTCCTACACCTTCGACCAGCACGAGCGGGTGTGTGGCGCGGGCCTGCTGATAGCTCTGCCACACCGCCGCGAGGTCCACGGCTTCTCCCTCACGGGCGGCAGCCAGGGGAGGCGCGATGGGGGCTTCGAAGTAGACAGGGTTTTCCACAGTGACTGCGGGGGCCGTACCTGCGAAAAGGTCTCGAAAGTATTCCCGGTCACCTGGGCCACACTGGACCGGTTTGAGAATGGCTAGCGGGCTTTTGCGGTAGCGCTGCCAGTAGACAGCGAGGGCTGCTGTGAGGAGGGTCTTGCCAACCCCGGTGTCGGTACCAGAAATGAGCCAGTGGGGCATAGAGAAGTGCAGCTAAACTACTCGTTCATCCTCTCAAACC
>JACMIX010000130.1 GCA_014380935.1 Gloeobacterales cyanobacterium ES-bin-141
GCAAGGCTGAATCGGTTGGCAGAGGTTCAACCTCGAAGACGTCTAGGGCAGCGCCGTAAACCTGCTCTTGTTGTAGAGCTTCGATGAGCGCAAATTCATCGATCAACGGACCCCGTGCCACGTTGACAATCCGTACACCCTTTTTGGCTTTCTTCAGGGTTTCTTTGTTGAGCATGTGCCGACTCGCAGGTGTCAATGCACAAGTAAGGACGATAAAGTCGGCTTGCTCCAGGTCCTCAGGCCATTTGGCGGAGCGAAGAGCCTCTAGACCCGGTACCGGTTGAGAATGAGGGTCATAAGCAATAATCTTCATGTCCGCTGCGAGCAAACGCTTTGCCGTGTGCCGGCCAATGTCTCCAAGGCCAACTAGAGCAACCGTCTTACCGGCGAGCGAGATGCCACATGGCTTGGGCCACTGGCCTGCCCTGACTTGCCGGTCGATTGTAAAGGTCGCGCGTGCCAGGGCGATCACGTAGGACACGGCGATATCCGCTACCTCGGCACCGAACACACTGGGAGTATTGGCAACCAGAATGCCAAGTTCCTTGGCGGCCGCAAAGTCCACATTGTCAACGCCGACGCCCCACTTCACAGCAGCCCTGAGCAGGCCCTGGCTTCCGGCCTGAAAGACTTCCCGGTTGGCTGGATCATCGCCGATGATCCAGCCATCGAATTCGGGGACGAGCTTTTTAAGCTCCTCGGCAGGTAGGGTTTGCACAATTCGTGGGCACTCGATTTCGATCGACTTGGCCGTGAAGTAGTGCCTGAAGTCGTCGATTGCGCCCAGCATCGGTGGGCAAGTTATGAGTACTCTCATAGGTTGGAGAACCGGGCCAGCGACTCCGCAATGATCCATTCTGACTGCTCGTCGATATCGATCGACTCTATACGTGGTGTCTCGAACATCAGCGGTCGCTTACCAATTCTGGCTCCAGTAGCAGCAAAGCTTTCGCGTGTGAAAATATACAGATTTGAATTCTCCTCGTACCACGGTTCAAGATCTTGCGTTCTCACCAGGTTGTTGGGATCGTGGTTTACAGGCGAACCATCGGCACGGTAAAAGCGTGTTTGAAAGCGATTGACCGTGAAGAGCGAGTCTGCCTGTCCATGCATGTGCGCACGCGCAAACTTCTCAAGGCAGGTCCGGATGGTTTCGGTACTCAGCAGCGGATTAGTTACATGGGTCATCAAATAGGCATCCGCCGGAACTGCCTCGATATCGTCGGCAATAATCAGGTTCATGCTGACCAGGTCGCCACAGAGTTCTGTTTTGCGATTCCTGATCTGTACGCGCTCACAATCCGGTAGCCCGCCGTTCTCCAGTATCGTTCTCGCGTCCGTATTGATGACAACCTGTGCTACCTCAGATAAACCCAACAAAGTATCGAGTATCCAACGAAAGAGCGGCTTGTTGTTGAAGGACTTGAAATTCTTGCCCTTCACTCTGGCGCTATTGGCTTTCATGGGCAGGAGGGCTACTATACGCACGGGCAACTCCGGTACTGGTCTCTAGAGAACCTCAGTTTGCCTTGGGTAAAAGTAGGTTTCTTTACGCTTTCTGGACAGCTGTCTGTGGTTGTGATTACCACGGTAAGTACCCCAAAATTGCATAAAACGGAATAAAAATATTTCCTTTGATAGCTGCCAGAGCTGTTTTTGTTGCAACGCACAGCCCATATCCAGCAAGAGCGCACTACTCAGGTACCTCAAGAAATCCGCAAAGCTCACGTGAATTTCGGGCATGATGTACTGCAAAGCAATCGCTTCTCGCTCGTACCGCCTCTGCACGGTTGCCCAGGATTCGTGGTGGTAGTGGTAAACCATTGCCTCAGCCACGTAGCCCAACTTAATGCCCACTTCTGTCAACTGCTTGCCCAGATACATGTCCTCGAGGCCGGTGAGTGCTTCGTTGAAGCGGTAAGTACTCCACACAGACTGAAGCAGGGCGGAGTTGGCGTTGTTGCAAAAGTAGCCTTTTTGAGGGGTCTGGCTGTTTTTTGGGTAAAACTTGCTGAATATCTGGTGCTCGCTAAACCGGGTTGTCTCACCACCAATTTGGCGTCCGTAGGTCATTGCCACCTGTCCCTCGACGAGTGGGGCGACGAGGCGAACGAGCCACTCATCGTTAACCGGTACACAGTGACCACTGATGAAGACCAGACAGTCGCCCCGCGCCGCCGCACAACCCAGGTTCAAAGAACGTCCGAACGAGAACTCCGACTTGGCAATGTGGACAATTTTGCAACGGTAATCTTTTGCTAGCTCCAGAGTTTTGTCAGTCGAGCCCGAGTCTACAACGATGACTTCATAGTCCAGACCCTGGGTGGATTGTGTGTGAATAGCCCTGAGTAGCCGGGGGAGATAACGCTGTTCGTTGTATGTGCGAATGACAATACTTGCCCGCATTAGTCTCCACAGAAATCATAATCCTTCTGGTCGCATTACGAGCTTGAATGGTGGCCTGATCAGTCTATATAGAAGATCAATCTCTTCGGGAAACACGGAGTTGGGCGAGAACATGTCCCAGTGCATCGGGACAAGTGTCTTTACACCAATATCAGTTGCCATTTGAAATGCCTCGCGTACCGACATGTTACCAATAATTCCCCGCTGAGCACGGTAAAAGTTTTTTTCGTTTACGGGCAGAAAAGCAATCTCAATCGGTAGGAGTTCTTGCAAGATACTTAGGATGGTCTGCTCAAGAGATGTATCGCCTGAATGATACATGCGACATTGCTGGTACTCGATTACGAAGCCGACATACCTCAGTAAGCCTGTGGAATCCCGCTCAATATCTGGGTGAGCCGCCGGTATAGGTCTTACATGTAGTTCGCCATCGAGGGTGAGCCATTCCTCCCGAGCAATGAATATCCTTTGTTCAGAGATGCCCAGGCGGGTCAAAATTTGTCCCACTTCACCGGGGCATACAAACCGACAGGTACGCGAGGCTCGCGATAGGGGCAACAACGTCGTCGGGTCGCAGTGATCGATGTGTCCATGGGAAATCAGTACCCAGTCGGCATCGACTACCTCATCCGGACTGAATGGTATAGGCACAAGCCGGTGCATCTCCTCCCCATCCATCTCCTGAACGTAATTGGTCAGGTACGGATCGATGTACACAACGGTTTCGCCAAACTGGAAGCGGTACCCAGCCTGTCCAAGAGATTTTATAGCAGTATCCATCGCCTTGCGGTTAGTCGATATCTGGCTATGGTCTTTACTTTCTATTTTTGGTTTTCTTGCTGGGTTTGGTCTGGTCTGGAGTTGGCTCACCGTAGTAGTGATAGTAGTACTGGTAATAGTAGTAGTATCCTTCGGACTCTTGTCTGAGAGCATTTGCAATCATTCCTACCGGTGTGACTCCAGCGGATTTGAGCCGTTCGAGAGCACCCTTGAGGCCTCCCCGGCGGGCTGTATCGAGTCCGACAACCATGATGAGACCGTCGGCGTATTTGCTCAGCAATGCGGCATCGGTAAGACCGATGAGCGGAGGAGAGTCGATCAATACCAGGTCGTACTCCTCGCGCCACTGCGAGATCAACTCGGCCATGCGTGTCGAGTCAAGCAAAGTAACGGGATTGGGAGGAATCGGGCCTGAAGTGAGCACATGCGTGTTCTCGTCAAACTTCTGTATGACATCCTGCCAGCGCATCTTCTCGCTTGCGAGAATCGAGGACAGGCCGCGTACATTGCTCAGTTCGAGTTGTTTCGCGACCGTGGGCCGACGCAGGTCGGCATCGACGAGCAGGACTTTGCGGTTGAGCTCGCCCACGATGACGGCGAGATTGCTCGAGACCGTGCTTTTCCCCTCACCCGGCGCCGAAGAAGAGACAACAAACACGTTCATCTTGCGGTCCGAGCTCAAAAAGCGCAGATTCGTCAACAAAGAACGGAAAGCTTCTTTGTAGGGCGAACGAGAATACGGTGAATCCTGTTTCCCCTTACCGGACTGGTTCCGGGCGGCTTTCTGGGCCGCGGCTTCCTCTCGCCGCCCCGGTGCTATCGACAAATCCTCGGTGTAAGGGATGGCACCCAGAAGAGGCAGTTTGAGCAACTCTTTTGCCTGATCGATCGATTTGATCCGGTCGTCAATGACATCTAGCAGGCTAGCCGTGAGTAGCCCGAGCACCAGGCTGAGCAATCCCCCTACTCCCAGGGTCAGTAACGGCTTAGGCCAGACGGGTTTCTCGGGCAAAACTGCCGGTTCGATGACCCGCCAGGGAGAAATTTCCTGGGCTTCCTGAATTTTGAGCTCCTGCAAGCGCTGCAACAAACGGGTAAGACTCTCAGCGGCGATGACCGAGTTGCGGTTAAGCTCCTGATAGCGCTTGGCGAGACTCGGCACCAGCTGAAACTGACCTGCAAGCCGCTTTTTCGCGTCTTCAAGACCGCTCACGCGGGCGACCTGGACGCGGTACTGGTTTTCGGCCTTGAGCAACTCGTCTACCAGACGAACCTGCAAATCACCGAGACGGTCGTTTACGCTGCTCCCCTGGCTCGCCGGCGCACCGCGCGTCACTCCACCCGTGAGCGAATCCTGCAACGATGGCTCGAGAACAGCCCGATTGCTCACACGCGTGCCGAGGATTTTCCGGGACTGTTCAGCGATGAGTGCCTGTAATTGGGCACGTTTGGCAATCAGGCTTTGAACGGTCGGGTAATCATCTCGAAAGCGGGTCTTCTCGATGACGAGCTGCGTCTCGATTTCTTGGAGTTGCTTGAGCAGACCCTGGTAGAGAACATCCTCACTCAAGGTTGCCGAGGCGAGCGCCTGACCCGGAGACTCGCCCAGCCGGGTACGCAGGGAACGGTAGTTGGCGTCGGCTGCCCCAAGTTCGACCCGGGCATTCTCAACATCTCGATTAATCGTGTTGAGGGTCTTGCTCAATTCAGCACCCTGTTCTTGGGGGTCAAGGATGTTGTATTGCTTGCGGAAAGCCCGCAAGGACTCCTCTGCATCTTCGACAGTCCCGCGGACCTTGGGTAGTTCGGTCTCGATAAAGCGGATCGCTCCACTGACCTTGGACTTTTGCACGTCCAGGCTGTAGTCGATATAGATCAGACCCAGAGCCTGCAACATGTCCTTGACCAGTTGGGGATCGGTGTCCTTGAAGGCAACCGAGACCACCTGCGTGCGCGTCACCTGGGAGATTGTCAGTCTGCGGATGATGTCATCGACATCCTGCTCTTTGAGCTCCGGATACTGGGGGCGGAGGGCTATGAGGGCTTTGTTGACCAGGGGACGGCGCGAGAGAACCTGAATCTGCGTATTGATCTGTGTACTGAAGTCCGCTCCACCAAGCGCACCTAATCCGGCACTGCTATCGGAGAGGATCTGAGGCTGTGCATTCTTGTCTTCGAGCAGCAAAAGCGTTTCGGTTTCGTAGACGGGCCTGGTCAGGAAAGTGTACGCGACGGCCAGGGTGAGTGTCGCGGCCACGACGCCCAGAGCCGCCACGCGCCACCGCCATAGAGTTCGGCCATAGGCCTGGATGTCAAAATTGACCGAGTCATACTCAGAATCAGGAGGCTGTACGGGCGGAGTTCCTAGAGGAGTAGCCTGGTTAACCATCAGCGGAGAGCCCGAAAGAGGACAAGGACGTTGGCGATCTGTGCGAACGGATTGAGGGCAGTACCAATATCGGTGATCAGCTGACCGCCAAAGGAACGACGAACGACAAGCATGTCGGCCTGACGCAGGGGCGGGTTGAGCTTTTCATCCGTTGGTTGCTCGAGTCTGGCACTCACCAACCGACGTGTAATCGTCCCGTCCCGATTCATGCGAATCAACTCTACCGCAGTAGGGTCAGCAATGTTGGTCAGTCCTCCAGCCGAGACGAGTGCACTGGTCATGGGAGCGTTACTGCGTAGCTTGATCGGACCCGGCTTGATGACCTCACCAATGACCTGGACTTCAATTTGCTCGGGCGAGAGCACGGATTGAGCAACCACATCGTAGGAAACACCCTCCTGGGGGCCTTCAGCTCGCGGGATAACCAGGACATCGCCATCCTGGAGAACGGGATTTTGCTTGATGTCACCGTCCTGAAGCAAAGCCCACAGATCGATATTGCGCTTGGAAGTCTGGCCGTCCGGCAACTGTCGTGTGAGCGTGATGTTGCGGACGCTCGCCCGCTCGGTCAGTCCACCGGCTTGGGTAATCACACTGCTGACGTTGATACGGTTGGTGATCACACCGGGAGCAGCACCGGCAGCGGCCACAGCCTGCACGGGCTGTGTCGTGTAGGGGCCGGGGCGGTTGACCTCACCACTTAAGGTAATAGTCACCGGACGGGGGCGCTCGATCGTGACGGAGATTTGTGATTTGACCAGGTATGGCCGGTAGAGTTCGCTCAGCCGCTCCGAGAGTTGATCGGCCGTCAGGCCCTCCACCCGGACACTACCCAGCAACGGCAGCGACACCGTACCGTCGGGCAAAACAATCTTGGGTCCGGAGAGCTCTGTGACGTTGAAGAACAAGATCTGCAAGCCATCCCCAGGACCAAGGGTGTAATCGGTTTTCGTTACCTCTGTAGAAAAGCTTTTTATCGCTCCCGGTGCAGAGGATTGACCCAGACATGGGAGGGGAGTGGCGAGCGCAAGGAGCACCAAAATCAACACAGGCTGTTTCATTGCGTTTAACCTTGGTCTTCTATTGAAGTCAATTAAACCCCAAATGGGGACTTCAGTCACTTGCTCTCCCCTGTCCAGAAGAGCGAGGCGTTAAACTCTCGAGCTCCCAAGGACAAAAACCCTATCAATTTGTACACCGATGACCTACCTAGCGTGCTTAGATTCTCACTTTTGGACCTGGGAGCGAGAATGTATCGGTTGGGCCGTACGGCTTGAGAGTAGAGTGCCACAAAAGCGTTCAAAATACAAATAAATGGCATCAGGGCACGGATACTGACCAGGACGCGCCAGTTTACTGGTTTTCACACACGTCAGATTTGATACGCTCCGCTAGGCTACTATACATAGGTCTGCAACGGAATGATCCATGCGCGTACTTGTCACCGGGGGTGCGGGGTTTATTGGTTCTCACCTGTGCGAGCGACTTCTAGCTCAGGGCCATGAGGTCCTCTGCCTGGACAACTTTTTCACAGGCTCCCGCTCCAATGTCATTCATCTTTTTTCAGAGCCTTATTTTGAGTTAGTTCGTCACGACGTCATCGAGCCCATACTGCTCGAGGTTGACCGCATTTATCATTTGGCCTGCCCGGCTTCTCCCGTGCATTACCAGTTCAACCCGGTCAAGACCATCAAGACCAGTGTGATTGGAACGATCAACATGCTGGGGTTGGCCAAGCGCGTCAAGGCCCGCATCTTGCTGGCTTCGACCTCCGAAGTTTATGGCGACCCACTAGTTCATCCCCAAACTGAGGACTACTGGGGTAACGTTAACCCGATCGGCATTCGCAGTTGCTACGACGAGTCCAAGCGCCTCGCCGAGACACTCATGTTTGATTACCATCGCCAGAATGACGTGGATATCCGCATTATACGGATCTTCAATACCTACGGTCCCCGCATGAACGAGAACGATGGGCGGGTAGTCAGCAATTTCATCGTCCAGACGCTGCGAGGACAGGCACTGACCGTATACGGCGAGGGCCAGCAAACGCGCAGCTTTTGCTACGTGGATGATCTAGTGGACGGCATGATGCGCCTCATGGAAGGTCCGCACGTCGGTCCGATCAATGTAGGGAACCCGAACGAGTTTACTATCTTACAGTTGGCCGAGGCCGTGCGCGACCTCGTCAACCCGGACGCGGAGATTGTCTTCAAGCCCCTCCCCTCAGATGACCCCCGCCAGCGGCAACCCGACATCACACGCGCTCGTACGCTGCTGGGATGGGAGCCGCGTGTGCAACTTCAAGAGGGCTTGAAGCGAACCATCGCCGATTTCAAACAGCGTCTTCTTACCCATCACCCCGAGTGAGGCGTGATCTTTGGTTGAGACAACCCTGGCAGAGCGTATATTCGCCACGTTAGCGCTAATTGAACGGCGGGGCTGGTGTGTGGAAGTCGAACATCTGGCCCAGTTGATGATTGGGGGGGTGGTTGGTGTCGAGGAACTGAGAACTGCCATTCAACAGACACCCGGCCTGCATCTGAGCGATGGTCGAGTTTATACGGATTCACTTGATAGCCAGACCAGATGCCATTCCCTAAAACGCCAGCTGTGTAACCGCACGCACACCGACCGCTACTGGGCCGCGGTCGAAGAGTACGTCGAGCGTCTGGTGAGGCGCTGCACACAGGTGCGTTGCGTTGCGCTGGCAGGCTCAATGGCGTCCGGTGGGTTTATCGAATCCGACGACATCGATTTCAACCTGTTCGTCGAGGATGGTACCCGCTACCAGACCTACTTACAGGCTAACCTGCTCGCTCTCGACTTCAGTGCACGGTACGGGCATCGCCCTACCGATTCACACACACAGCGCTGGGTCTTCCCCAAGCTGATGAGCGTCAACGTCATCTGGACTGATGACGACACGCGCCCTTTCGTGCGTCAGGACGGGGCAATGGCGCTTGAATTATTTCTCAGTCAACCTCTGTGGGGTAGGGAATATTTCCACAACATGCTCGGATGCAATTCCTGGTTGGACGATTACTTTCCCCAGGTCCGCAGCCAGGGTCTGATGTGTTCTGACAAGCAACCAGTCCAGCAATCCAGGTGGTCATCTCTCGGTGAACAGTTCTGCCGGCACGCGACCTACTTGGGCTGGCAATGGGTTATGTGGACACGCCGTCACAATCCCGAGGCCCTGGCCCGAGTCGCGCAGGTCCGCAAGTATCAAAGTCCCTATGCGCTCTTCGAAGACCGTGGGTGACCCCGGCTGCGACAAAGCCAGGTTCCATAGCGCTACACTGCTTTCATTACGTCCGACAGGATTGCGCGATGGCTCCTCTGGTTGCCAACTACTACGTCACCTACAAGTGCAATGCCCGTTGCCACTTCTGCGACATCTGGGCTTTGCAGCCGCCACCAGAGTCAAGCTTTCAGACCATTCAAACCAACCTGCGTGACTTAAAGCGCCTCGGTGTCAGGTACGTTGACTTTACCGGCGGTGAACCTTTGCTACGGGCCGACATCGTGGAGTTGTACCGGGAGGCAAAACACCTTGGTCTGATGACCACCCTGACTACCAACACAATCCTGTACGCCAAGAAAGCCGAGCAGTTGCGGGGACTGGTCGATTATTTGAATTTCTCGCTTGATGGCCCCGATGCCGAGTCCCACAACAAATCTCGTGGTGTCGCCATCTTCGAGACGTTGATTGAGTCTGTGCGTCTTGCTCTCTCACTGGGTGAGTTTCCAACCCTCAACTTCACGGTGACAGCCCAAAATCACGGGCGCATCGACGAGGTCGCAGAGCTTGGTAGACGACTGGGTGTGCGCGTCTGGCTCAACCCGGCCTTTACAGCCCACGAAAATTACAACGGCCACAAAAATCCGACAGCCGAACTGGTAGAGGCCATCCGTAAGAGCGCCAGATACCACCGGGGTACGGTCGGCTACAACAGAGCCGCCCTGGCACTCATCGAGGCGGGCGGCAACGACCTGCAAAACCCGCGCTGCAAGGCAGTCGATGCCGTCATCGTCATCTCACCGGATGACAAGCTCCTCTTACCCTGCTACCACTTTGCTCAGGCAGCCGCTCCCATCGACGGGCATCTCTACGAGTTGTACACTCGGGGCCAGCAAGTCGAGCACTATCGCGCCCAGCAGGGAAAATTGAAAGTCTGCGAGGGCTGCACAGTCTGGTGCTACCTCATTCCCAGCTTCTTCAAAGGTTTTGACCGCTATTTTCTGTTGAATAGCCTTACCTACGCAGACGAGTTGCTGGCCCGTCGCCGGCTGGCCGTCCGCACCTGAGCCACTCGTATCTTGGCCGTGGCCCGGTGCCGGATGCTACGCTGGAGCGAGTCTCTCTGAATGCAATGTTTCTGATTGATAACGGCAGCAGCTTTGTCAGGGATGTCGAAAAGAATGGTGCCGTGGCAATGTGGGTCACTCCCGAGGGTGGAGCTGAGGGAAATTACCAACGCCGACTACGCGGAGCAGGCTACAAAACCTTGCACATGACTGCCAAGGGCCTCGGAGACCTGGAGCGTTTCTTGCTCGAGACCCACGGCGTGCGCCCGGCCCATCTGGGCAAAAAAGACAAACGTGTGTACGACTTGCCTCCTGAACTCGCTTTGCAAATGGACCAGTTGCCGGACGGAGCCAGGGGACTGGTCCTATGGCTTATTGAAGGAAAAGTTCTCTCCTTGCAAGAACTTGATTACCTGGCCGAGTTGCCCGCCCAAGTTTCCAAACTGAAAATCGTCATCGAAGTGGGAAGTGACTTTAAAGTTCGATGGAAACCTTTACGCGAAGCTGTATCCAATATCGCGGAGGGACGCTAGGATAAACACGTGAACTGCAAGGACCGCCCTTACCGATCACTATCTACAGGCAGCTGGTTCAAGCTCATTGGTGGAGCCAGCTTTCAGGATCTTCCGGCCCTTCACAATCTAGCGCTTGTATATACGCTTGCTGGAGCGGATTGTGTAGATGTCTGTGCCGACCCAGCTGTAATTGTTCAGGTGGCCGAAGCAATTCGGTTGGCCCGTGGAATGGCGTCAGCAGAAAAATCGACGCCGGGAGCGCCCTTACTGATGGTCAGCCTGAACGACGGAGCGGACCCTCATTTTCGCAAAGCCCAGTTTCCATCCTTCCTGTGTCCAAGTGAGTGTATCCGGCCCTGCCTGCAAATTTGCCCGGTCGATGCCATCACTAGTGAAGGCGTGATAGCCGAGCGCTGTTATGGATGTGGCCGTTGCGCGCCGGTATGTCCCATCGGACTGATTACGATGCGTCCGTGGGAGCAATCCGTCCAGGACATTGGTACGATGCTCGCCGCTCACCCCGTCGATGCTCTGGAGATTCACACCCATAGCGGCAACTGGGCTGGTTTTCAGCGGTTGTGGGCGGGACTTGCCCAGATATTGCCCGGGCTCAAGTTAGTCGCGGTCAGTTTCCCGAACGAACCGGGCATCCGCGAGCACATCGAGCAGGTGTGTACCCTGATTCTCGCCAGCGCCCTGAGTGAAGAGGTTAAACGCAATCTGGTCTGGCAAGTTGACGGTCTGCCGATGAGTGGGGATCTAGCCCGGGGAACGGCCCGCACGGCAGTCCAGTTTGCCGCTCACGTTCAGGGTTGGAAGTTGCCCGGTCACCTGCAACTTGCAGGCGGCACCAATGATACCAGCGTCGCACTGGCAGCCAGCGAAGGGGTACACATCGCTGGTGTCGGCTATGGCTCCTACGCCCGCCGCCTGGTCCGCACTGAAATCGACGGAGGTCCCCTAGAGAAACATCCCGCACTGCTGAGTCAGGCAGTCAGACGCGCCCAGGCGCTTGTCCGGCAACTCAAACCCGATATTGCTCAAGAGGGTATAACACCATGGCTGAAGCTGCCGTCATAACCCATCCTGCAACCACCCAGGTCACAGACGACCTGGCAAAGCTGCTCTCCATTCTGCCACCGCACCTCCAGGCGTTACTTCAGGAGCATCAGCGTCTTGCTGAACTCATTGAGGTAGTCCTGGATCTGGGACGGCGGCCCGAGGCCCGTTTTTTTGAGGGAGCTGAGTACCTGAGCGAGGCAGTCGTCACCCAGGCGGACCTGGAGCACTGCGCCGACCGGGTAGGCGAATTTTCGGGAGACAACCGCGCCGGCATCGAGCGGACATTGCACCGCATCAGTGCTATGCGCAATCGCCACGGCAAAATTGTCGGATTGACCTGCCGGGTAGGCCGGGCAGTCTACGGCACCGTCGAAATCATACGTGACCTAGTTGAGTCCGGTAAATCCATCCTGTTGCTGGGCCGTCCGGGCGTGGGCAAGACGACCGCTCTACGCGAAATTGCCCGGGTGTTGGCCGATGACTTGCACAAACGGGTGGTCATCATCGATACCTCCAACGAGATAGCCGGTGACGGTGATATTCCCCACCCGGCCATCGGTCGGTCCCGGCGCATGCAGGTGGCCCGCCCCGAACTCCAACACCAGGTCATGATCGAGGCGGTCGAAAACCACATGCCCGAGGTCATCGTCATTGACGAGATTGGTACGGAGCTTGAGGCGCTCGCGGCCCGTACGATTGCCGAGCGCGGCGTACAACTCGTCGGAACCGCTCACGGTAACAAGCTCGAGAATCTGATCAAAAACCCAACGCTCTCGGACTTGATTGGCGGTATTCAGACCGTGACGCTTGGGGATGACGAGGCCCGCCGCCGCGGCACCCAGAAGAGCGTGCTCGAACGTAAAGCGCCGCCGACTTTTGAGATTGCCATCGAGATGCAGGAGCGTTATCGGTGGACCGTCCACAAAGAAGTGGCCGAGACCGTGGACTTTTTACTGCGTGACCGCAAACCGGTGCCCGAGACACGCACCCTGAGCGACCAGGGCAAAGTCAGCATTACCCGTGACTTGCCCGAGGTTAGTTGGGGCGAACCCCTCAGCCGCCGTTCCCACTGGCAGGAACGCGGCCAGGTACTGCCCTTGCCACTCGCCGAGACGGTGTCGGAGGACACTTCGTCGGTCAGTATCTATCCCTACGCAGTTTCACGCAGTCAGATCGAACGGATCGTGCATGCTCTAGGCTATCCCGTGACCCTGACCAAGGAGATTGACGAGGCCGATGTGGTGCTTGCGCTACGCTCGCATACGCGGGACAAGGGAAAAATCACCTCCGTGGCCCACAGCCGTCAGATCCCTGTGCACACCGTCAAAGCCAATACAGTTCCTCACATTACTCGGGCCTTGCGGCGCATCCTCCAGATCGACGAGCCAGGCGGTGCGTCCGATATTGACATGTCCCTCCTGCTAGGTGGTGCTGACTCTGAGGACGAACTAGAGGCGATGGAGGAGGCCCGGTTGGCAGTCGAGCAGATTGTGCTGCCCAAGGGCCAACCAGTCGAGCTACTACCGCGCGCCTCGCACATCCGCAAAATGCAGCACGAACTCGTCGAGCATTACCGTCTGAAGTCTGAGAGTTTTGGTCAGGAGCCCAACCGCCGCCTGCGTATCTACCCGGACTAAGCCTGCCTGGAACTTCCTACCTTGAGCTATCCGCGAGGTCACCCGGCCCCGCGGATGGTTGTTGATAATTGTTATATTGGCGGAAAGAGCGGAGGCTGTGGCTTTATATGAGTGGATATTCCAACGACGGACCTGCGCAGATCCGGGCTTCTTACTCTGGAGATTACGGTTTCCGTATGCCTCCGCCGGACCTGCCGTCTTTGTTGCTCAACGAACGCATCGTTTATCTGGGTACAGCGATTAATGACTTGGTGGCTGAGTTGATTGTCGCTCAGTTACTGTATCTTGAGTCCGAGGATCCGACCAAACCGATTTCCATCTACATCAACAGTCCGGGGGTAGCAGGTTTTGAGACCTCGGCCTTCGCCATCTACGACACCCTGCGCTACGTCAAGATGCCCATCAGCACAATCTGCGTCGGCATTGTAGGTGGTTTCTCAGCTCTACTCCTTGCAGCGGGGACCAAGGGCCAGCGCACAAGTCTACCCAATTCGCGCATTGTTCTCTACCAACCCTACGGTGGGGCGAGGGGCCAGGCAACCGACATTAACATTCGTGCCCAAGAGTTGCTGACCACCAAGCGCACGCTCGACGAACTATTAAGTCGCCACACGGGCAAGTCCGCCGACCAAATCGACCGCGACACGGAGCGCTTCTTTTACATGTCTCCTGAAGAAGCAGTCGAGTATGGGCTTATCGACCGCGTTCTTGATTCTCGAAAAGCCAAAGAGCTGTCCCAACTCAAAGCCATCGGTACCTGAGCCCGGGCGCGCGTCCCTAGCTTGCAACCGTCTGTGCCCTGCTATTTCATTCATCATCACGGAGCCTCGCTATGCCTATCGGTATTCCCAAAGTTCCCTACCGTCTACCGGGCGGTCAGAGTCAATGGATCGATATCTTCAACCGCCTCGCCCTCGACCGGATCATCTTTCTGGGTCGGGAGGTCGATGACGAGATTGCCAATGCAATCATTGCCTCCATGCTCTACCTGGATTCGGAAGACCCGGAGAAAGACATTTATCTCTACATTAATAGCCCCGGTGGCTCCGTCTCAGCGGGTCTTGCTATCTATGACACCATGCAGCATATTCGCGCCAACGTAGCGACCACCTGCGTAGGTCTTGCAGCCAGCATGGGCTCGTTCCTGCTCGCAGCCGGTGCCAAGGGTAAGCGCACCAGCCTGCCCCACTCGCGCATCATGATCCACCAGCCTTTAGGGGGTGCCCAGGGACAGGCGAGTGACATCAGCATCCAGGCTAAAGAGATTCTCTACATCAAGGACAGGCTCAACTTGATCCTCTCCGAGCGTACAGGGCAGCCCCTCGAGCGTGTCGAGCGCGACACCGACCGCGACTTCTTCATGTCCGCCGACGAAGCGCAGCGTTACGGCCTCATCGACATCGTGGTTCAGGAAAGGCCCGCCTAGCGGAAGTACTTCAAGTGTGGACTTTTATCGAGTGTGGGCCGTGGAGCCGTTGGACCTGTGAGCTGATTGCTCCCTGGCCGCACGGGTTCTTCACGCGCAAGGCACCTCAGCGAGCGCCCCATTTACTGGCCGGGGCGCTTGGTCTGAGAGGACCGGCTTCTATGCTCAAGCAAATTCACAGTGCCGTCGTGCAGTCTGCCCCGGTTGCACCGGATGTGCAGGGTGATGCCCTGTATACCCAGAGGACCGGAGAGTCGGTCTGGGTGTGCTCAGCCGATTGCGCACCCATCCTGATTGCTGACCCCAACAGTGGTTTGGTCGCGGCAATTCACGCGGGCTGGCGTGGCACTGCTCAGGGCGTGCTCAAACATACCGTCGCCGCTCTGGAGGCGCGGGGAGCGCGGGGAGCGGACTTGCGTTGCGCGATTGGACCGGCGATATCAGGTCGAGTGTACCAGGTAGCCGAGGAAGTGGCCGCGCAGGTTACCCGGATGATTCCGGAGGCTGCCCTGGCCCTTTTTGATGACCCGCAACCCGGACGGGTCCGTCTTGATGTGCGCGAGGCCAACCGGCAACAGGCCGTCGCCTGCGGTATTCCGGCTGGGCAGGTTGCGCTTTGTCCTGTATGTACGTTTGAAGAGTCCGAGTGGCTCTATTCGTACAGACGTGAGGGAGCCGGGTCCGTCCAGTATTCGGGTATTGGGCCGCTCAGCGATCAGAGCGGTTGAAGGCTGGGCGGGCTACGACAACCGCCTCGACAGACGTGCAGTTAGAGCGCTCGAGTTCGGTAGCGCAGGCCCGTAAAGTGCTACCAGTGGTCAAAATATCGTCTACGAGCAGAATCGAACGCTGGTTGACGGGTCTTATCAGCTTGAAGGCACCGTGCAGTGTAAGCTGTCGCTGTTCGGGATTGAGTCCGTGCAGGGCGGGAGTTGCTCGCGCTCGGGCCAGACAGTCATAAAAGGGAAGACCGGTGCGATCGCTAAACCCCCGGGCAATACGCTCGGCCTGGTTGTAGCCGCGTTCTTGCCGCCGCTCAGGATGGATGGGGACAGCCGCCACCCAGTAGCCGTGGCGCGGGTACCCCCGGTTGAGCCACCAGCGCCCCACCCGTTCGCCCAGCCAGTCACCGAGAGCAGGCTCCCGTGCGTATTTGAGCAACTCAAGGAGTCGTCTGAGCCGGTCGCGGTATGTGCCCCACACGTAGACCCTCAACCCCACGCTCGTAATCACCGCCGAGGAATAGGGTTGGGAGGCAACGTCCGCTTCGCACTTGGGGCAAACCAGGGCCGTTGCCGGGCGACTACACAAAGGACAGTTTCGCTGAAATAGCCAGTGGCCCACGTATACCTGCTATGCACGGGGCCATCCTACTAAGGCACCCGTCCCGGGACAAGCGAGGCCTGAGTAGGTTACACCGTCTTTGTCCGGCGTCAGATGTATTCGGCCTGGGTCGGATTTGTGAGGTTGAAGGTTCTTGAGGCGCGGCCCGGACGCCCGACTCCGTAGCTCAACGAATAGCTCCAGGCCAGTAAGCGATACCAGAGGCGGGGATCGGTCTTCTCGAGTGACCGCTGAGCAGAGCGGATTAAGTCGGGAACCCAGCCGCCCAAAAGTGCGGCAATGAATGAGTAGCGGCTGAACTCGAAATAGGCAGGCAGCCAGGAGACAAAGTACTTTATCCCGACCAGATCCAGAGCCCAGGTGATCAGGCGGGGATTTTTAAAGGCTGCACGCAGTACCATTTTGTTGAACTCAAGCCAGCCGAGCCGGTCTTTGATGAAGTCGTCCACCAAACGGGCGTCGCTATCAACGAGGACATCAAAGAATGTGTTGAGAATCGCGTTGATGCGCTCGGGCGGGATTACCCGACCAGTCGGCACCATCATGGCCCGTGAGAAAAGCCAGGTCACCGCCACGTTGCTCTGGTAGGCGCGGATCCGGTCGAGATCGTTGGCTGTGAGCAGGTTGTGTTTGAGGGCCGTGTGCAACAACTCGGTCAGACGGGGCAGATTGCGCACGAAGGAGCCAAAGCCGGTAAAAACCAGGGGCGATTGCAGAGCAGCGGCATCGCCAAGGGCAATCAGGCGGTCAAAGCCCACTCGGCGCGTGTTCTCGGTCGGGGAAAGGCAGGCCGGAATGTAGCCGAAGGTTGCCTTTTTGAAGCGCAACGTCTTGGGGTCGCAGCGTTTGTACTCGGGCAGGATGGCAAAGAAGTCTTCATAGAGATCGAGTAGTGACCCGGGATTGTCCGGGTGAATCGCGTGGTAGTAGAACAGGTAAAAGGTCAACTCGTCCCCCTCGCCCGGAAATAGCTCCCAGATGAGTTGGCGACCTCGCGAGATATCGCCGTGCGAACGCAACACGTCCCCTAGATTGACATCCCAGACCCCAGGTCCGAGACCGCTCAAAACGGCTCCGACTACCGGGCAGACAGAATCAAAAGCCCGTCCCTCAGTCAGTTGCAAAGCAATCGGTGAAGTCGAACCCATCGCATCGATGCAGACCCGCCCGCCCAGACGTATCGGCTCACCAGTCTTGAGATGACGCGCCTCGACAGCTACACCACCATTCCAGGTGTAAATGCGCTCGAACTCTGTAAAGTCGAAGATATCCCCGCCACAGGCGCGTAGCTTCTCGCCACACAAGCGCAACAGCTTCTCGGCATTGAGGGCGATATTGAGCACGGTTGGGGTATGCAGGAGCTTGCCCTGGGCATAGCGGGGTACGTTTCCGTCGTAGAATTTGTTAAGACCGTCGTAGTATTCCTTGAAGATAAGCGTCTCAAGTTCCTCACGGCTAAACAAACCCAACTCCAGCAGGGTTTCGAGTTCCTGTCGAGAGATATTCCACTCACGGTTCATACCGCTAAAGGGACCCCGCTCGAGGATGGCAACCCGGTAACCGAGCCGTGCCATAGCAGCGGCATGAATGACTCCCAGGGCTGCACCGCAGTAAATGAGGTCGTAGGTGAGGGCGGGTAGCTCGGCGGGAGGCTGGTTGAGGATTACCGTGCGGGGAGGTCCGGGGTTCGCAACCTCCTCACGCCAGCGTTTCTCCCACCAGTACACGCGGTTGAGGGCGTATTCGCCGTCGGGAATCTTTTCTTGAAAGTACTGAACTGTCAGCGGGTAATGGGGAGCGAGAGCCTCAAAAATCGTCCCCTCGGACAGATCGACTACCGGAAGTTGTGGGTAAACGGGGGGAAAAGTTTTTTGGACTGCGCGCTTGAGGTCCTGCAACCAGGCTGCCTCCTGGGGATGGCTACCTGCCCCGCGGCGAAAGACTTTTAAGTACGTGGTGCGCTGCAACTCCCAGACGAAGCAAGTCCACTCGACTGTCCGGGCGTCCATTTCTACCTGGAGCCTGAAACCGTCGCACGTCTTTAGCTTGGTACCGAGTAGGGGAGAGAATTGTTCCTTCAGCCAGTCGCGGACCACATCGGTGCTTGCAGGGATCTCCAGGTAGAGCAGTTGTTCCATCGATGTACAGGGTGTTCCTCACATCCAGGGTAGACCGCTTCTTCGGTCAACGGGCTTTTGCCACTGTCCGGATCACCAGGTCAGACGATTGCCTCCCCCCGATGTTTGCACCGACAACATTCCTGACTAGTGTGGCAAGGATCAACGTAGCCGGGGATGTGCTAAAAAAGTGAGCGGGTCGTTAGCTCAGCGGTAGAGCAGGAGACTCTTAATCTCTTGGTCCAGGGTTCGAATCCCTGACGGCCCATAAGCGTTTTAGGTTCCAGAAGTGGGTTCTAGCAGTTTTGGTTGCTCCGAAGCGGGGCAAAACCAATGCAGATTTAATGCAGCCGAAATGAGAACGACATCACAAATTCTGCCTTCGCCTATGCAGCCTCCTGAAAGATAACCTCTGCGGCCAGCCGCCCATCCTAACTGGCCCTTACTTACTACCATCAGTAACAGTGGACAGCACGCAGGGCCTTAAAGTCCAGTGGCGGTCGGCAAGTTCCAGTGTTGCCAGTAGGCAACCATCTGCAGCCCAAAGCAGACACTACCACTCAGCACCATCATCCGGGCACGAGACCCGCCTGCAACGATGCCTGCCGCCACGATCGCCACTCCCGCCATTGCCGCGACCGCGTACACCTCGACTTGCAGAATAGCCGGGACGCGAGCGAGTAGAACGTCGCGCACGCTGCCTCCGCCAACACCGGTGATCGTCCCCATGAAGACAGCCATGAAAGGGTCTATTTCATTGTCGAGGGCCTTCACCGTTCCCGAGACAGCGAACAATTGATTCAGCACGCAAATTCAGCCTTCTCCCGGACCTATCAGCAGGCACCTTACGTGCTCGACATCCTCTACCCGTCCGCTGACGTGCAAATAGTCTCCTACTTGCAAAGGAAAGTCCGCGTCCGGAAAACC
>JACMIX010000017.1 GCA_014380935.1 Gloeobacterales cyanobacterium ES-bin-141
ATCCCGCGAACGCGAGCCAACTTATCGAACGATGACAGGCCTCTTCAAAGGAAACAATCGGTTCGTAGCCCAGGATCTTCTCAGCCTTGTAGTTAGGGAACTTGTAACTGCACATGTGCAGCAGGGCCATCTCCTGGGTCACCACAGGTGAGCTCGTAGTGGACAACGCCCACCCAGAAGCAGCGGGAAGTTGGCTCCAGGCTGAGATAGCACCCTTGACCACCTGTTTTAACTTGGCTGGAAAGAAAGGCAACACGTCCTGAACAGGTCGCGAGGAACGTACACCGGTAAGGTGGTCCTTCCAGGTGCTTTTGAACTCAGGGCAAGGTATGCAAGGGACATCGAAGTCCACAGGCAAGGCCTCTACGAGGAAGCGGTAAAAATCTCTCCAGGTTACTTTTTCTCGGTCGCCGACCAGAAAGGCATGACCATCTGCATCTACACCCATCATCGCCAGTTCAATCGCGTGAACAAGGTTGTCCACGTAAATGCTGTTGCAAATACCCTCGCCCCCATTCACCAAGTAGGCCCTCCCTGCGAGCAAATCATTCGCTAACCCTGCAATCCAGCGCGAACGTGGGCCAAAGACGATGCCGGGCCTGAGCATTACCAGTTCAACCGAACCTTTGGCCCGTAACTGCAGAAGTTTACGCTCAGCAAGGACCTTGGCATTGTTGTAGCCCAGCGGCTGGCGGCTGCTCAGGGAACTGGTTTCGTTCGTACCAGGCACTGGAGCCTGGCCGTGGACTGAGGCAGTACTCAAGTAGACCAGACGACGTACCCCGGCTGCCTGGGCAGCAGTGTATGTGGCCTCGGCACTGCCGAGAATGACGTCGGGGTTGCCAACAACCGCATGGACAACGAGTTCGCAGCCCGCAAAGGCAGTGCGTAGTGCCCTCTGGTCGAGTGCGTCCGCGATACGGCAATCGAGGTCAAAGCGAGCCAGGCGTGCCAGACTGCCAAAACTACGCA
This sequence comes from Gloeobacterales cyanobacterium ES-bin-141, assembly GCA_014380935.1. Taxonomy (GTDB): domain Bacteria; phylum Cyanobacteriota; class Cyanobacteriia; order Gloeobacterales; family Gloeobacteraceae; genus JACMIX01. The sequence continues at coordinate 973 of JACMIX010000017.1, forward strand.
CGACGGGAAGGACCTCGGCTTTTGCTTCGAGGTGAAGTTTCTCGACCGTGCGGTTACCGATGAAGCCGCTTGCTCCCAAAACTGCGACCTTGAGTGTCATAACGTTCCTGTCGCAAGTCGGGTGGCCTGGGCCTGCTCGTGCCCACTCAGCCAGGGCATGGGCATCAATGAGCGCCGTTCGTAGCACTGCTCGATGAGCCGCAGGCTCGCGATACCCTGCTCCCCTGAAACCAGGACTTCTCCGGTACCACGGACAGCCGCAGCGACGTTCTGCAATTGCCGGATGAAGCTGCGGTGGTAACCATCAGCAGGCAGGCCCAGTTCGGGGAGCGCACCTTTTGAGACCTGATGGTGCAACCGGGCATCCAGGGCGAAGTCGCTGCCGTACAAACCCATCTGCACTTTGTCCGCTTCGCCGACCTGCCAGCTCAACCAGCCTTTTTCGCACTCGATGAGGTAGCGGTTCGAGAGCGACCAGTCACGGCTCAAGCGCACCTCGCCCTTAAATCCCTGCGGGAATGCCAACAGGAGGCGGCAGTTTGCCTCAAGCCCACCCGTGGCATCGTCCTCGTAAAAGACCTGGGTTGGTTGTCCGAACCACCACAAGAGCAAATCGAGCAGATGCACACCCAGGTCAAGCAGTACACCACCCTGGGCACTTGTCTTCTGAAAGAAGGAAGCGGACTGGGCAGGCCAACTGAACACGCCCCCCTCGGTGAAGTGAAAGGATTTGACTGAACCCAGGAGATTGTCACTGAGCATTTGATGAATGAGCCGGGCTGCCGGAAAAAAGCGACGAAAAAGGCCCACTGCCAGTATTTGGTCTGTCTCGCGGGCTGTCCGGAGCATCGCCTCGCCCTCGGCCGTGGTGGCCGCCATGGGCTTTTCACACAGAACGGAGATACCGGATTCGAGGGCTTGAATCGCTTGCTCGGCATGAAAGCGGACCGGAGAGGCAACGATTACCAGTTCAATACCCTGCTCGCGTAACTCGCCCACCCGGTAAGCAGGCCGTGCTGCCGGGAATGCTTTTTGTAGTTGGGCTAGTCGGTCCGAATTAGGGTCAAGGAGAGCTCCGACTTCTAGTTGCCCCTTGAGGGCCTGTAGGGCAGGAGTGTAGTAAAGTTCTGAGACAGCTCCACAGCCCAGGATCGCTACTTTCACGCATTTATGCTCGTGCACAGCTTTGTCCTCAGGAGCAGAGTTGGTTCACAAGTACTTTAAAAGGCAAACGGCAACCCCCATAGCCCCGCTCAATCGACGCATCTGCAACTCCCGCGTCTACCTCCCAGACGCCCCCATTAACCGCTGCGTCCAGGATGAGTGTCCGGGACATGACTGCCAAACTGATCGAGTAGGTACCTGGATGTAGAGGATTGCGTTCGAGGCAAAAGCCAATCTCGTGCTCCCCGGCGGGTAGCTGCAAAGACAGACTCTGGTCGGAGTCGAGCGTCATCACTCGAGAACCGTCCATAGTGTCAAAACCGACTCCAATCGCAATGCCCGAGAGCTTCTGTCGAGACTCAACTGTGACAATCAGCTCGAGGGGACGCCCGTAACTCAACTCACAACCCGCTGCTAGACGCACCCGCTTCAGCCTGATAGGAGATTCGTCTTCGTTGGGCTTACGGATAATACTCAGGTCGATATCGTGACTCGACATGACTGCCTGAGCAGCGTAGCGGTCAAGGGCATCTTCCACTCTCGCGTACACTTCAGCTCTGCCGTGCTCAAGATAGATAGCTCTAGAGCACAAGCGGCGGATCGCCTGCATATTGTGGCTGACAAAGAGGACCGTCCGTCCTCCCGCCGCTACCTCACCCATCTTGCCCAGGCACTTGTTCTGAAACTGACTATCACCGACGGCCAGGACCTCATCGACAAACAAAATTTCCGGCTCCAGGTGAGCTGCGACCGCGAATGCTAGACGGACATACATCCCGGAAGAGTAACGCTTTACAGGGGTATCGAGAAATCTCTCCACCTCGGCAAAGTCAACAATCTCATCGAATTTCTTTTTGATCTCGCCCTGGCTCATACCGAGAATGGCACCGTTGAGGAAAATGTTCTCCCGCCCGGTTAGTTCCGGATGAAAGCCTGTTCCCACTTCTAGAAGGCTGGCTACGCGTCCCCGAATAGCTATGCGACCACTCGTGGGTTCGGTGATCCGGCTCATGACTTTGAGCAGAGTCGATTTGCCTGAACCGTTGCGGCCAATAATTCCGACTTTGTCACCCTGCTGGATCTCGAAGGAGACTTCTTTCAAGGCCCAAAACTCTTCTTGCTTATGGTGAAGCGCTGCCTTTCTAGGGGCTAGGAGTCTACGGGTCCACGAACTGACTACGTTGGTAAGTGCCTCGCGTAGACGGTCCGGCTGCCGTTGGCCGATGACGTACTTCTTACTAAGTTCAACTGTGCGGATGACGGTGTCAGTCACTCTTAGAATACCTGTCTAGATCAAGTCAGCGAAGGTGCGTTCCGTTTTGCGGTAGTACCAGAGACCACTCACGAACACCAGAACTACCATTCCCATGGACAGGAGAAACCCCGGCCAGGAGATCTGGACGTTGCCACCCAGTACAGCCCACCGAAACCCATCGATTATGCCAACCATTGGGTTGAGTGAGTAGAGCAAACGCCACTCGGGAGGCACAACACTGCTGCTGAACCCAACCGGAGAGATGTAGAGGCCGAACTGGACGACAAATGGCACTATGAACCGGAAGTCACGGTACTTTACGGTCAGGGAGGCAAGCCACAACCCTGCCCCCAGGGATGCAGCACAGGCAAGTAAGGTAAACAACGGCAGTGTCAGGAGTTGCCAACCGGGTGTAAAGCGGTACCAGCCCATCAGCGCGGCCAGAATCGCCAGGGAGATTAAGAAGTCAACGAAGCTGACAATTACAGCACTGGCTGGAACCACCAATCTCGGGAAGTAGACCTTTGAAATCATGTTGCCGTTGTTGACAACGCTGTTGCTGCACTCGGTTAGAGCGTTCGCAAACAGTTGCCAGGGAAGCATGCCCGCGAACAC
>JACMIX010000131.1 GCA_014380935.1 Gloeobacterales cyanobacterium ES-bin-141
AAAAAATGGAAGGCCTACTAGGCAAGGGTTTCAGCCTGAGCTTATCCCGAACTCACGTTTCACTTACATCCCCGAGAGGGACAAGCCAGTGCCCGCCCCGGACGACCCAGAGCGTCACCCTCCACAGCGGTGGGTAGTGGAGGTGGCACACAGTTGGTTCAATCGCTTTCGGCGAGTGCTGATCCGCTGGGAAAAACTGGCAGACAACTACCTGGGTTTCGTCGAACTCCAGCATGTCTAATCATCTGGCGGAAGCTGGAGTCACTTTCCGGATAGGTTGTAAGAGTCACTGGGCACAAAGGACTACGAGGTGTCTTGAATGAAGTTTGGTCCAAAGTCAGTGGCGGGCCAAGGGTCGCGCAAAATCCCAGAATTGAAGCCATGGCAGCGGCTCTTTGTGGCGATGCTGATCATAGCGGTGGGCGTCTGGGCCACCTTCACCGGGGCCACCGAATGGGTGAGGGGCGTGCGCAGCGAGCCGTGGCCCATAGTGCAGGGAACGGTGCTTTCTTCGTATGTGGAGATCAAGACCCGCAAGGGACAACGTTTTTACCGGCCCCAGGTCGTGTACCGCTACGTTGTCCGCGGCGTCGCGTACACATCGAGCAACTACTCCTTCGGCAACCCCACAATCTTGGAGATCGACTTCCGCTTGCACGCCCAGGCGGTTGTAAAGGGTCACCCGCCCGGCCAACCCACGGCCGTCCACTACGACCCCGAATACCCTGAGGTGTCAGTGCTCAAACCCGGCGTCCATTCGAGCAGCTTCGGGATGGTCGGCGTTGGCGTTTCCGGCCTGGTGATCGCCTTTGTGCTCTGGTTGCTCCGTGAATTCTGAGAATTATGGGGCTTGATGTAGACTTCAACAACACCGTAACAGACACACAATACCTAAACTGAGATACCGAACCCGAGCCCAAAAGGTCAGCGTCCTTGCAGAATAAACCCGATCGCCGCCGCATCCCCCTCGCTAACACCGAGTTGCAGGACCTCTGCCAGCATCCCGACCGTCAACCCCGGCAACACCCGCGACGCGTCCCGTGACTCCAGCACTTCGGCATCGCCCTCAGCCGCGAACAACAATACCCGCCTCCCGGCAGTGTCTACCACCCAGTATTCCTCCACCCCCATCCGGCCGTACAACTCCCGCTTCGCCGTCAGGTCGTCCTCAAGCGTGGTAGCGGACACTTCAACCACCAACGCCGGGGCAGCCGTCGTCCGTAAATCGATCGGGCTGTTGCTCCAACTGGGCAGCGGGGACTGCCCCACCAGGTAGTACGCCAGGTCCGGCTGAGCCTCCTGCAAACCTACCTTGCGCAGTGTCGGGTTGACATAGCCGATGAGCCCTACCGAGCACGTGTAGGCGTACAGACTGACGATCTGGGAAATCAGATTGTTGGCCCCGGCGTGGGCAGGTCCGACTGGTGACATTTCAACGCGCATCCAGCCGTGGTTGTAGTAAAACTTTGCCTGAGTCAGGGCAGGATCGTTCGCCACAACCAGGAAATGGTCCCAGTCGGCTCGCACCCAGGTGTCTTGCAGGAATGCCTGTGTCTGCATCGAATCGGGGCTCCATCTCACGCCCATTTTCTGTCCACATCATACTGGAGCGGCCCCCACGTCGCGGGACCCGCTGGACGGGCCACGCGTCCGAACGCTCATCTTACCGGGCGCAGGGCTTCCCGCCTAAGCGCTAAAGCTTCGCACGGTAGCTTTCCAGCCCTTCGAGCGCAACTACGAATAAATGGTTTTCCGTTAACACGAGATTGTTGCGCTTGAGGCGGGTCAGACTCATCGAGGCCGTCTCGCGGGTTGTCCCAATACAGTCAGCGAGATCTTTGATCGTTAAGCGCAGGGGCAGGACCGTGTAGCCATCTTTGTAAGCCAGCCCAAAAGCCTTCGTCAGCTCCAGAAGTAAGCTGGCCAGCCGGAAACTGGCCGAATGGTGCAGCAATTCGCTCAGCTGCTGCCAGGAGTTGTATAGCGTCTGCCGGTACCAGTTGCCCATCTGCGGCATTAACAGGTCCGAGCCCGTCTCGGGAGGGTGATTGCGCCAGCTATGAAAAGTAGTGCCGTGCAGGTGAATCGTACGCACCACCGAGGAACGGGTGAAAGCCACAAGTCCCAGCAAGCGCGGACTGCACAAAAACTCACCCGCCATGACGATCCGCACAACCGGATGGGCTGGGGAAGCCAGGTAGACCTTCTCCAGGACTGCACCCTGTTTGACAAGCATGACCGAACCCTGCACAATTCCGTCTGGGATTGGCTTACGGCACCCGTATCTCTGCACGGTGTAATTGGGAGGGGAGTGGTCACAACTGAGTAAAGCTTCTAACGTATTGACGATCTGTGCATTCTTCATAAAGCAAACCTGACAGGAATTCGGTCAACAGCTCGATGTTTAAGGGCAAACATCTACTGTGAAATAGGGACAAATCCTGAAAAAATGCACTAAATTGTCTAAAAAGATTTTACGAGGCGGCGTCAGCCTGTATCTTGACGCCCAGAACCTGGGAGTGGCCACCCCGCGCCAGGGTGACGCCAATCGCCCGGTCGGCCCGCTCGATCATCGGTCGCCGTAAAGAAACAACCAGGAACTGGTTGACATCCGCTTGCTGACGGATCATCTGGGCCAGACGCTCGACATTCGCCCCGTCCAGGAACATGTCCACCTCATCGAAGGCGTAGAAGGGTGACGGGCGATAGCGTTGCAACGCAAAAATAAAGCTGAGGGCCGTGAGCGACTTTTCACCCCCTGACATCGATTCGAGACGGCGGACTTTTTTGCCCCGTGGATGGGCAATCAGGGTCAGACCGGCCGCAAACGGATCCTCGGGGTTCTCCAGGGACAGATGACCGTCACCATCCGATAGTTGCGCAAAGATGGTCTGGAAATGATCGTTCACGGCATCGAAGGCCTGCATGAACGCATCGCGCTTGAGGGTAGCAAAGTCCTCGATGCGTATCAGGAGTTCGGTCCGCTCGTGGCGGAGGGTATGGAGCTTGTCGCTCAGATCGCCGAGGCGCTGTTCGGTGCGGGCATACTCCTCGATAGCCAGCATGTTGACCGGTTCGAGCGACTCGAGACGACGCTGTTTGCGCGGCTTTTGCGATTGGATTTGCTCCAGGGTAAGACCCTCGGGCACTGGTGAAACATCATTGGGCGCGCTCAGCTGCTTGCGCTTGAGTTCGGCCAGCAGTTCGGAGTGCTGCTGCTGGCGTTGCTGCTCTTCGTTGTGTTGCCAGGTGTTTTGCTGCTTGAGGTGGGCCAGTTGCCGGACCTTTTTTTCCTGGGCGTCTCGCTCGCGCTTGACCTCGACGAGGCGGGTCTCGATCTCGCCCATCTGGGCATCGAGGCCCGTGAGCTGGTGGCCGTGGAGTTGGATCTGGGTGCGCAGTTCGTGGTCTTTGCGCTCGTAGTCGGACTTTTGAGCGGTCCATTCGAGGCGGCGGGCGAGCAGGTTCTGACGCTTCTCCTGGCACAACTGCTCATCGAGACGCAATTTTTGCAGATCGGTCTCGGCAGAGCGCATCTGCACCTCGGTACGGCGCACTTCTGTTTCGAGTTCGCGGACCTGCTGCTGGACTTGTAGCCAGGTGCGGTGGGTATCGGAGTTTTCAAACTGGTGCAGACGCTCGCGGACCTGGATAAGTTTGAGGCCCAGCGGCTCAAGCTGAACCTCGAGCCCCGCGTACTCCGTCTGGTCCTGTTGCTCCTCGGTGAGGGCCTGCTCAAGTCGGTGGTGTATCTGTTGGAGGCGCGAGCGCTGCTGATGGAGGTCTTTGCTGAGACTCAGCGCTCGTCCCTCGGCCATCACCTGAGTCCTCTGCGCCGCATCGACGGCCTTTTGCAGTTCGAGGATACGTCGCTCCCGTTGCTCGACGCGCTCATTCAAAGAGCCCAGGACTGCATCGAGGTCCTCGAGCCGCCTGGTCATCGCCAGTACTTCACTCGACTCGCGGCGCTCAAAGCCCCCTGTACGCCTCGCCTCCGGGCTGCCGCCGGTCATCGCACCTGACTTTTCGAGCAGTTCGCCGTCCAGGGTCACCATCCGATAGCGGCCGAGCTGACGGCGAGCCAGTTCCAGGGTCCGGAAGATAACCGTGTCACCCAGTACCAGGGCAAAAACGGATTCGTATTTCGGTTCAAAATCAACCAGATCAATGGCGTAACCGATGGCTCCTTCGTCGCGGAGGGGGTCGAGCCGCCAGCCGGGCTTGAGCTTGTTGAGGGGTAAGAAGGTCGCCCGACCGCTGCGCCGCTGTTTGAGCAGATCGATGGCCCGGGCGGCCACGGTGTCATCCTCGACTACCACATGGTTGAGCCTGCCCCCGGCTGCGATTTCCAGGGCAGTCTGGTAACTCTGCTCGACGCGGCCTAACTGACGAACCAGGCCACACACACCCGCAAGCCCGGATCCCAGGATTTCTTGGGTAGCACGGCTACCTTCGGCCTCACGCCAGACCTGCCGCTGGGTCTCGAGCCGGTCCAGGTCGCGCTGCTTCTCGGCCCGCTCCTTTTCGAGACGCCGGAGGGTTCCCCGGTCGGTCAGCGACTGTGCACGCTCGCCCTCGAGCTCTGAGCGTACTCGGACAAGCTCGGCTGTCGCCGCCTCGGATTGCTGGTCTGCCTGTTGTGAATGGATATCGAGCTGGCCGACGGCAACTCGTAACTGTTCGCTTTCAGCCTGCAATTGCTCGATTTGCGTCGTCACTCGAGCAAGGCTGTCAGCAAGACGGTCGCGCCGACGCTCGAGAGGGTCGTGTTCTTGCTGGAGACGTTCGAGTTCGCGGCGCAGTTCGGTCTGCTCGGCGAGCCACTGTTGGGAAGAGGCCGAGGCCTGCTCGAGTTCGGTCCGGCCAGTTTCGAGAGCGGCCTTGTCCCGCTCCGTGCGCACCTGCCACTGCTCCACGAGCACGGCCTGCTCCGTGTGCATCTGGGTGAAGCCCAATAACCGCACATCCAGTTCGTCCAGCTCTGAGTCGAGGGTCCGTTGTCTGGATTCGCCGAGTGCCTGCTGCTGCGCAAGCTCGTCGAGCGACTGCTCCACCTGCTGCCTTTGAGCGGTAAGTGCCGCGATGCGCGAGCGCAGGGCAACCTGCTCAGTTTCACCCATCGCCTTGATACGGGTGTTCACGGTATCAAGCCGGTCTTCTTCCTCTTCAAGCTCCAATGCCAGCTTGCCCGAGCGCTCGACAAACTCCCCGAGCAACTGCTCGCTCAAGACGAGTTCCCGCGCCAGGGCCTCGATCTGGGCATCGAGTTGACGGGCGAGCAGCACCTGCTCCCATCCGGCCAACTGCTGAAGCTCGATGCGCAATTGCCGGTACTCCTCGGCCTTGCGACGCTCCTGCTCAAGGCGGGCAAGTTGTTCTTTGAGTTCTGACTCGATGACCTGGAGACGGTCGGCGCGCTGCTCCACCTCGCTCAGCTCCCGCTTTGCCGCGTCGATCTTGCGGTCGAAGTCTGCGACCCCCGACAATTCATCAATGATCTCGCGGCGCTCACGGGCCGACATGGTGATAATGCCGGTCACATCACCTTGCAGGACAACGTTGTACCCTTCCGGGTAGATGTGGTGAAGGGCCAGATGCTCATGCAATTCACCCAGACCACAGACGGCACCATTTAAATAGTAGGTACTGGTGTAGTGATCGCCGTTGACCTTGAGACGGCGGCTGACGGTCCACTCCCGAGCAACCCCGTCCCCGAAAGTTGCCGTGACCGTGGCCTCCCCCTTGCGCAGTCCCTGATGCAGCAGATCCGAGAGCTTCTCGGCCCGCATGCCTCGCGAAGTGGACAGTCCCAGGGCAAACAACAACGCATCGATGATATTGGACTTGCCCGAGCCATTCGGTCCGGAGACGACTGTAAAACCGTCCAGCAGTGGAATGCGGGTGTAAGGCCCGAAGGATTTGAATCGCTCGATCTCAAGACACTTGAGGTGCATGGAGCCTGCTGTGGGCAATTGTCCCGTTACCTTGTCGTGATTCTACATATAGTGCCAGCTTTGCGCAATTACCCGGTCCCAATACCCCACTTTTAGGGGTTGCCGTGCCTAGGTTCCGGGAATGCGCTCGATACGGGCGAAGACGACGACATCGAGTTTGCCGGGCTCGACTTTGAAGTTGAGCACCCGCGCAATGATGCCCTGAGGAGCAAGCTGTTCGAGATCGACAATATCGTTGAGACCGGCCAGAAAGACATTGGCGATCTCGGGCGGCACGGGGACATCGTTGAGTGTAAAGGCAGGCTTGATGAAGCGCAGGCGAGTACCCGCATCCACGACCAGGTCCGTGCGGAAGGCTACTAGCAGCGTCTCTTCTCTGCCACGTACCCGCACCACCGACTGAAGTATTACTTCGCTGTCCTTGAGGAAAATACGCGGCTCGGTGAAGTCGAGCACTTCCTCGCGTCCGGCCCCGCCCACTCCACCCGGTAATTCGGTCCGGATCCCCTGCAGGTTCTTGAGAATGTCAGGGGCATTGAGGGCCTGATTGAGGTCATCTTCGATCAGTTCGATGTGCACGGCTGCCTGCAAGGGACGGCGCAGGCGTGGAGGGCCACTCGTCGAGCCCAGGTCTACGGCGATTGCGTCAGTCTCAAGGTCCAACCGGGCAATGCGAAACTCGGGACGGATAGCGAGGCCGCGCCCGGCGAGGCGCAGACGGTCAATCTCACCCGAGACCAGCTTGTAGTTTGGAACTGCCTCGACGCGTACCTCCAGACGGTCTGCTCCACTCAGCTGTCCGCGTACTAGATCGCGCACCAGCGTATCGACGTAGAAACCGGCCACAGCACCCAGACTGAAGATAAGTCCCAGGATGCCGACGACGATACCCATCAGCCCAACGCCTGAACCAGGACCCCGGGCTCGGTCTGACGAGGTAGGGCCGCAACCGTATCCAGGGAAGCACAAAAGACCAGGTCCGTCAGGCACCCCAACTTGAGTAGCCGCTGGCCATGACTTGCCTGCTCGAGTAGTTCGACGAGATCGTCTTTCCAGGTCTCGTAGAGCGCCGCCGCGGCGAACGCTTCGTCATTGCCCGCCCCCCCGAGGCGATCGACCAGAGCACCGGCACAGGCCGCGTCCTCGAGCGAAAAGCTGCCCTGCCAGCCCGAACCTACGACCCAGACGGTCTCAAAGTGCTGACTGGCGATGAACTTGGCCACGATGCCAAGGTTGACGAAAGCTGCCGTGAGCACTACCGGCGAGTGCTGGATACGTTGCAGGGCACGCGTGCCGTTGGTGGTGCTCATAAAGATGCGTTTGCCTGCTACCCGTTCAGGCGTACAGTCCAGGGGCGAGTTGCCAAGGTCGAATCCCTCAACTTGTTTGCCACCGCGCTCTCCGGCCCGCAGCAGACACTCGGCAGGCCAGGCGGTACTGCGCTCGTTGAGCGTTTCGAGATCGGCAAAAACCTCGACTGCCTCGGCCCCTCGAGCTAGGGCAGTTGCAATCGTGGTGGTCGCACGCAGGACATCGACGGCGACAGCACAGTCAGGAGTACCCTTGGGTACAAGTTCGGGTGTGTGGAAGACAAATACTTGCATGGCAGTATTATCGATCATTCCGGTCCTGGACTGCTAAAATCCGTCCTCCAGCGCCGGGATGATAGTGCTTAGTGGAGATCTGCCTCCCAAACGGCCATGTAAATACGGTCTGAGCTATTGCGCTCGATAACGCCCTCGAGCAAACCTGAGGTGAAAGTATAACGACTGGAGTCCCGTTTGTACACCCGGCTCAAACCGCGTTCGATTTGCCGGGTCATTCCTTCGTTCGACATCCCGTTTAGTGTCTCTCGCATCACACGCAAGTCAATCGACTGGGCAAACGAAGCCTCGGTCTGGCGGACGCGGTTTGAATCTCGGTCAAATAGATAGGCCACGGTGATACGGTTTGGGTCAAGCTCATAGAGTGCCGCACGGGTATTGGGCCAGTATCCTCCGTAGGAGCGCGTCGGCTGCCCGAGGAGCACCTGCACCTCGGATATAGGCACCCCTGTCGGTAAACCCGGTACAGAGCGCGTGACAGGGTCTGACTTGCTCTGAGGCGACGGGACGACTTGTGACGGAGATGCTTCCGGGGCAGGGGGTAGTGGTGTTTGAGCTGCGGGACGGGGCGGCAGTGGCGTCTGGTCCACGGGCGCACCGGGACTGAGCAGAAGCAGCAACCCTGCAAGGGCTACCGTAGCGACTACCCCCAGCAACACGACAGGGGAGATGCCCGGTGTGGGAGTCTCATCTGGCCTAGGGGTGGGGACTGGCATGGCAGGCATTTGCGGGAGCGCCGGTACGAACAGATCCAGCAGACGACCCTCAGCCAAGGTCCGCAGGCAATATTCACGTGTATCAGTCGAGAGAATAGGCACCCCGGGCCGTACGGGCCGGTAGCTCCACAGGTCGGGTGTGCGCAGGTTTTCCAGGGAGTCCGCAGCAGCCCTGCGGTCAGGTAGCGTCACCGGCCCCGCATGCAGGCAGGTGAGGATATTGTCTAGCTGTGCGGCATCGAGTGGTCCCGGCAGATAGTAACAAATGAAAACGGGCACACTGCTCCCACTTTCTCGATCACTGTAGAGCCAGCCGAATAAAGAGCCCTCTGACGCGATCTGATAAAGGTAGATTGCACAGTAACCCGGTGCTGCGGGCTTGCGTGAGTCCCAGTATCGATAGACGATGCGTTGGATAAAAGTCCGCTGGACCTTGACTGGCACTATCGGGCTCGCCAGTACTCTAAATCCCCCGGCTTTGAGCGTACCGACAAGTTGACCCAGGCTCCGCACCGGTGCCGAGAGCGCGTCATCACCTGGTAAGGGGTCCTGGGGGTGATACTGCGGTTCTTGCCGATTTTGTGTGGCCATGGCGTCTCCCTTCAGGAAAGTCGGTCTGGGGTCGGATCGGTGAATTTTTCGTGTTCGATGAGTAGCTGTTCGCGGCGTATGGGTTCGGTAATCCGCCTGACCTCCTGGATCCGCTGCTTGTCGATGAAGACTTCTTCGATGACGACCGAGCGCTTCTCGATGACTACTTGCTCCTCCATCAACGGAATGCGAATCTCTTGGATATTACTCGCAGCATCGGTATCAGCTTCGCCCTCTTTGAACACGTGTTGCTCGATGACGAGTTCTTCACGGGTAACGGGTACCTGGATGGTCCGTATTTCCGTGATGATTTCTTTGCGGATTCGCACTTCGCCGGTTTTGACTTGGCGCTTGTTCACGTGCAATGTCTCAGCCCGCAACTCGATGCGTTGCCGTTCACCGGTTGCTGCGGGCGATGGCTCCTGGGAGGAGCCCAGGTGAGCATAACCGGTACCCGTGTCCCCACCGTTGCGAGTCAGGATTTCAAGCGCCTCCGCAACCCGGTCGGCGGTCATCACGGTGACCAGCAGGCCAGCACGCTCACGGTTCTCCGAGGGCACTACGTCCAACTGATCGTCCGTAAAGCCTGTGTTGCGTAACTGGGCAATCGCGCTCTCAGCCTGCGCCTGATAAGCAAACAGCCCTGCAATCATTGTGCGTCCGGACACGGGCTCAGAGTGCAGCCCCTCCGTGCTCGATGCTGCATCGTGGTTGGCTGTGTTCACGGGTTACTCCTGTTGTCGAAACTGCCAGTCCATTTCTGCTTGCCTGCATCCGGCGTCTTTGTATCGACAACGTCTGCTCCCATGCAGTCAGGGTGCTGATTCAATCATGTTCGTTAATCGCCTACTTGGGTTCTGCCGAGAGGAGGAAAATAATCGCCGCGCCCGGACCCGTAGTCAAATACGGGCTCGGACTACAAAGGCGTAGTTTTCACCGCTTTCGAGTCGATAGTCATTCTTTTCTAGAAAGCGCTGCAGAGGCTCTTTAATCAGGGCACGTCCCATGGAAGGGTGTATGTCAAGACGTCCACCACCCCGGAATTGCCAGACGAACGTCCAACAGTAAGTACCTCCTTCGGCCTCACCGTGTAGACAGCCTGAATGTATGGAACGGGCACTCACCCGTAATATGACTTGGGTCTGGGGCAGGTCACGACCGGCCACTATAAGCATCTCCTGACACTGCTTTTATCCTATGGGATTGTTCAATAGCTGGGATCAACCTGTGGTGTTACGGTAAGTGAAGCGGGCTTTTCCCGCACTTTAAGCAAGGAGTGTCGCTGTGACCAAACCGCTCTCTTTAGATGTATCCCTGTCTACCAACAAACTTGACATCGATCTCGATCAGTTAGGAGAATTGTTCGATGCCGGGGCGTTCTGGGCCAGGGGCCGATCTCCAGAGGGGCTGCAGCGTATGCTCCTGTTCAGCGATCCGGTCGTAAGCGCCTGTAGTGGTAAGCGGCTGATTGGCTTCGCACGCGCCACGGGTGACGGTATCTATCGCGCTACTATCTGGGATGTGGTAGTTCACCCTGACTATCAAAGCTATGGCATCGGGCGGCGGCTGATCGACACCTTGCTCGTCCACCCGCTCTTGCTGGACGTGGAACGGATCTACCTGATGACAACCTTCAAACAGGGCTTCTACGAAAAGCTCGGTTTTGAGAAGAATGCCTCGACCACCATGCTTCTTGAGCGTGGGGCGCACAGTCTCAGCTGATGCTGCAGTTTGAGCAAACCTGTCTGATTGCCGCGGACCCCGTTACAGTTGAACATTGCATCATTGAGCCCTACTCGATGCGGCAGTGGCTCAACCCCATGCTCGAGTGCCAGTCTATGGGTCCATGGCGTGTCGAACTGGGCAGTCGTTTTCGCTTTATGATTCGGGTTCCACCTTACCCAGCCCTCGAATGTACAGTTTCGGACCGACGAAGCGGAATCATCGAGTGGTCATTTCAGGGCTTTTTCGAGGGGACGGACCGCTGGGAGTGCAGAATCCATCCATCGGGAACCCTGCTCGTCAACTGCTTCCGTTTCGATATACCCAACCCATGGATCAAAGCCGGGTTCAACCTCTTCGAAGGTTTAACCCGGCATGACATGCGCTCTCAGTTACAGAGAATCAAAACCCTGGCGGAGTCCCGATTAGCGACGGGCAAGCGTCCCCGAGACGAGTGAGAGAATAAAGACCAGCAGGCCCGAGCCCAGAATGGTCGGAAGAATGGCCACGCCAGCCAGAATCGGTCCGAAAGTACCTAGCAATGCGTCACCAAGCCAGGCACCAATAACACCGACAACGGCCGCGACCAGAAAACCACCGGGAATCCGCCCAGGAACGATGGCGTCGGCGATGATGGCACAAACACCGGCCACCAACAGGAAAAGTAGAAAACCAATAATACCCATCTCAGAATCTCCAACAGGTTTTAAACTTATACCAGCATAGGGTTAAGCCCCATCAAGCACGTCAGTCCCTGGAGATAATAGTTATATACATCTTTAGAAGCACCTCAGCGGCGGCGACCCGTCTTTGCATTACGAGCATCCTGGCGTCCAAGCTGATAAACGCCTGCACCCACGGCTACCAATAGACCGGTTGAAATAGCCCAACCCTGTCCGAGGGCACCGCTCATCAAGATGAAGACACCCACCGCCCCGGCCAGGACTGGCAGAATGCTCAGGATTGAGGCAAACAACTGGTTGCGTTCCTCCCACCCTGCCGGACGCCGGTTGAGTACCTCGACACTGTAAAGAGAGCGGTCTGTGTTGTTGAGCCAGTGGCTGATGATATCCACGGTTCGATCCACGGGTGTATGGAAGCTCAAGTAAAGGCCCAGTGCCCACAGACCAATCCCCGAGCAAACCGCCGGAGTAATGCCGAACTTGTAAAAGAAGAAGTCAATCACGACTGGTTCAAGTTCTGTGTATTTATTCCTAGGGTACGTCACATTCTCTGCGCCCGGACTATCCGGGTCCAAGAACGCCCCGGGGCACGATGAAGACCGATTCTTGCCCTAGGATAAAAAGACGAAACAGCAGGAGTCGATTGTGCCTACGCTTGGGGTCAATGTCGATCATGTCGCCACGATTCGGCAGGCAAGACGAACCGTCGAACCCGATCCGATCGCGGCAGCCATACTGGCCGAGTTGGCAGGAGCAGACGGGATCACCGTCCATCTGCGCGAGGACCGCCGCCACATTCAAGATCGAGACGTTCGCATCCTGCGCGAGACCGTGCGCACACACCTCAACCTGGAGATGGCGGCGACCGAGGTGATGGTTGCGATCGCCCTCGCGGTGCGGCCCGATTACGTCACTCTGGTGCCCGAAAAACGCGAGGAAGTCACAACCGAAGGTGGGCTCGATGTCCTGGGTCGGCTTGAGGCAATGACCCGAGTCGTCGAATCGCTCCAGGAAGCCCGGATTCCGGTGAGCCTGTTCATCGATCCTGAGTCCGCGCAGATCGAAGCTGCCTCCAAGACAGGGGCACAATTGATCGAGCTGCACACTGGCCGCTATGCAGAAGCCACGAATGACTCAAAGCGCGCGTTAGAGCTTGAATCATTGAGCACCGCCTGCAACATGGCCCGGCAACTGGGTCTACACGTCAATGCGGGCCACGGTCTCACCTACTGGAATGTCGGACCGGTAGCCCGGTTGAGTGGTATGGAGGAATTGAACATTGGTCACTCGATCATCTCGCGGGCGGTGCTGGTCGGACTTGAGCGGGCTGTGCGCGAGATGAAAACAGCCATCACGCTATAACGATGAACAGCATTTGCTTGCGGACTGCGGCCAAAGTCAATCTGTTTCTCGAAATCCTTGCAGAACGGCCGGACGGTTACCACGAGGTCGTCATGATCCTGCAGAGTCTAGACCTCGTAGACCTGGTTGAACTCGTCCCGGCTCGCGCAATTTCTGTCGTTTGTACCCATCCCCTCGTGCCTACGGACCGGACAAACCTCGTCTGGCAGGCCGCAGAATTGCTGCAGCAGGCCTGTGGTGTTGCGGATGGGGTCGAGATCAAACTCGACAAGCGTATACCGGTAGCGGCGGGACTTGCAGGCGGCTCTGCCGACGCCGCGGCGGTGTTGGTCGGGCTGAACATGCTCTGGCAGTTGGGCTTGACCCAGAAGGAATTACAGGTCCTCGCAGCCAGGCTGGGATCGGATATTCCCTTTTGCGTGTCGGGGGGGACGGCGCTCGCCACGGGGAGAGGCGAGGTGCTCTCGCCCCTGCCGGTACTGGACGGTCTGCACCTGGTCCTGGTCAAGCCGCGGGATTTGCAGGTCTCGACCGCCTGGGCTTACCGGACTTATCGCGCCGGGCGCAGTGTCTCCATGCCTGCCAAATCCAATTCCGCCAACATGGTGGCAGCGGTCACAAGCCGCGACGCCAAACGAATTGCCTCACTTCTGTACAACGATCTCGAAGCGGCAGTTCTGCCTACTCATCCCGAGGTTGCCCGGTTGCGCCGGCAGTTGCTTGAGTACGGGGCGCTAGGAACCCTGATGTCGGGCTCAGGTCCAACCGTTTTTGGCCTGACAGCCTCACGCACGGCGGCTGAGCAACTCTATACCCAGATCTGTCAGGACCCGAAGGTCGAAGCGTTTCTGTGCATGGGTGCAGTCGGGGGTGTGATGGTAGATGACCGCTTCTGATCCTCCGCTGTTGCCAATATTGCTCAGCCGCTGGGCAGCAAAGTGATGAGTAGGACTTCGAAAAGACCCACACAAAAACCCAGGACCATACCGACATAAGGAATTGCCTGCAACTCCGACTTCGCTACCTGCTGGATAGCATCTTCGAGTTCACTTGCCGAAGTGCTGCAAATCTTGTCGATGACCAGTTCCTCGAGGCCCAGGGCGGGCAAAAACTTCACCACGAGAGGTTCGAGTTCGCGGCTCAAGTAGCGCTCCAGAATCCGACCGCCGCCCCGTGCGATACGGTCTACCCATTCGAGAGTCTTCTCCGAGGTAACGATGCGCTCGAGCACCTCGGCCGCCCCGCGCTTCCAGTCGATCGAGCCGCCTAATCGCTGGCTGAGGGTTGGGCCTTCGGTAGAAACATACTGGATCATGCTCTCGACGAACTGACCGCGCAACTCCTGCACGGTGGCCATTGAGAGGTTCTGGAAGCTCAAACCGGTCAACGTCTCGACCAGACGCTCGCGCAGGCCTGCCTCGGCTAGAAAGCGGGTGAGCAACTCATTGGCGCTCTGGGGCTGCTCGACGCAGTAGCTCCTGAAGCGGCTCAAGGGACCTTTGATGCCGATCACGTTGGCTACCACCCACAACCCACCCTGGGTCCGTTCGCGGGCCTCCCGGTCGATGGCGTCGATGGTCTGGTTGTTGAGGAAGTTGACGATGGCGATCCGCATACGGTCGGAG
>JACMIX010000132.1 GCA_014380935.1 Gloeobacterales cyanobacterium ES-bin-141
AGAGCAAAGGCAGAAGTACCGCGAACATACCCGTGGCAATCATCATCATTCGCCGCTTACCGAGTATCGATACCAGGTAGCGAACCAGTATCAAAGAAGGCAGTGTGACTAGAAAGATACTGCCCAGGTAGATGGCCACCTCTGTTTCCGGTCGCCTGAGTAGAACGGTCACGTAGTAAACAACGACCGAGCGGACCATGTTAAATCCAAGCCAGAAAAGCGCCTGAGCTGTGATGATGGCCCGAAACCCCGGATTGCGCCTCAGGACAGCAAAAATCTCTCCAAGTGAGAAGCGGTTTGCATTTGCTGGCGCCTTCACATCGCGGAGCATCGTTAGAGGGATCAGCATTAAGCCCAAAGCCGCGCCAAAAAAAAGTGTCACCGTGAGGGCTAGATCGTTATCCAGGAGTTTGAGCACTCCTCCGGATGCAACCTGTCCGGCAAACACGCCCAGCAGGATGAATAGAGCCTGAAGACTGGTAATTTTAAGCCGCCGTGCGCCATCGGGTGCTACCCGGGGTAGTAGGCCCAGGTAAGGTATCCCGTAGCAAGCCTGGCCGATCAACGCGACGATGAGCAATCCGAAGAGCAAACTGGTGTTGCGCTCCGACTCCCCCGGAATAGGCAGCAAAAATAGCAGCGCACTCGCTAAACCAAAGGCCAGCGCCCCACCCAGGAGAAACCATTGCGGTTTACCCAGACGGTCTGAGATGAACCCGGCTGCTGGATTTGCCAGGGCCTCGGCCAACCGGCCAAGCAAGATAGCCAGACCGAATGTCTGGGGATTGACGAGCGTGATGCCCCGATCGGGCGGGGGGACGAAGAAAAAGATGAGCCACAGCTGCAAAACCGTATCAGTGACGGAAACCCCCGCAATCCCGAGTACGTATGCCCAATCGGAGCGCTGTTGCTTGGTGGTCGGCTTGGGTACTGCGGACATAGACCGGGTGCCACCTCCTAAAGGACGCCTGTATCTTGAACAACCGACTTTCTCACAGTACAGGATGTTGCGTGTACTGCTGCTGGCCTGGGCCGGCCCAATCTGCAGGTGTAATACGGCTGAGCTAAGATGAGCCAATGTCATTACCAATCGTTGCTATTGTCGGGCGACCCAATGTGGGCAAGTCCACCCTGCTCAACCGCATCGCCGGCGGCAGCGAAGCCATCGTTTATAACCAGCCGGGAGTCACCCGCGACCGGTTGTACTTAGATGCGGAATGGTGTGGCTATCAGTTTCAAGTTGTGGACACCGGAGGACTGGTTTTCGAAGACAGCGAAACCTTCTTACCCCTCATCCGTGCGCAGGTCGAGATTGTTCTGCAAGAAGCAGCGGCAGTAGTGCTAGTTGTAGACGGGCAGCAGGGACTGCTCCCTTCTGATCGGGAAGTCTCTGATTGGCTACGTACGCACAAAGTGCCCGTGATGCTGGCGGTCAATAAGCTCGAAGAATCCTCTACGGCCTTGAGCCTTGCCTCTGAATTCTGGGCGCTCGGACTGGGTGAACCCTGGGCAGTCTCGGCCATTCATGGATCCGGTGTGGGAGACCTGCTAGACGAGATAGTGCGGCTCCTGCCTACCCAGGAAGACCTCCCCGATGCGGTTCGGGAATTGCGAATCGCGATTGTTGGCAGGCCCAATGTCGGCAAGTCAAGTATTCTAAATGCGTTGGTGGGTGGCGAGCACCCGCGTGCCATCGTCTCTGAGATTGCCGGTACGACTCGCGACGCGATCGACACGGTGATCGAGCGTGACGGTAAGCGTTATCGGCTCATCGACACAGCCGGTATTCGCAGGCGCTCACGGGTTGATTATGGAGTCGAGGCATTTGGTGTTACCCGGGCTCTACGGGCTATTCGCCGTGCCGATGTGGTGGTCCTGGTCATCGACGCAATCGAGGGTATCAGTGACCAGGAGGGCAAGCTGGCGATCAAAATCTCCGAGGGAGGCAGAGCGTGTGTGCTTGCCATCAACAAATGGGATGCCATCGAGAAAGATACCTACACCATGAATCGGTACCGCGAAGACGTGCGCGAAGACCTTGATTTCGTCTCCTGGGCACCGGTTGTCTTCGTCAGTGCCCTTACCGGCCAGCGGCTGGACAAACTACTCGATTCAGTCGATAGCGCTGCCGCTCAACACCAACGCCGGGTCTCAACCTCCGTGCTCAACGAAGCGCTCCAAGAAGCGCTCCTCCAGCACTCACCCCCCGCAACCCGCCAGGGACGACAGGGTAAAGTCTATTACGCAACTCAAATTACAACCAACCCTCCTACCTTTGTCCTGTTCGTCAACGATCCGAAGCTTTTCAAGGACAACTACCGCAGATACCTTGAAGGGCGGTTCCGCGAATCGCTCGGGTTCGAAGGTTCGCCGATCAGGCTATTCTATCGTGGCAAGCCCCAGGGGGAACGCCAAAAATCCAGATCCAGCCGAGCCTCAGCTACATCTAAGCGCTAAAAAAGCACGATATCTTGACCGGCTTCGTAAATTTTTGCTTATTCAAACACTCATGTGGATGTTATATTCGCATATGAGCAGTAATGCTCATGTAAAAGTACTGCTGTCTACCCCCAGAGGAATGATTAGCTATGAATCCAGAAGTTACGATTGTTGTCTCGCCACGGGAACGCTTCAGTGGTGCTCGCGCTTCTCTCGAAAGTATTTATAAATATACAGATATTCCTTTTACACTCGTCTACGTAGATGGTGGTTCACCGGCCAAGCTTCAGCAATACCTCGAAGCCGAGTCACGCGCCAGGGGCTTTCAGCTAATTCGTACCGACCACTATCTCTCACCCAACACAGCTCGAAACCTGGGTCTTGCGCAGGTTAAGACCAGATATGTCGTCTTCATGGACAACGACGTCATCGTGTCACCGGACTGGTTAAGTCGGTTAATCGAGTGCTCCGAACAGACGGGTGCCACGATGGTCGGTCCGCTCACCTGCATTGGCACCCCGCTACACCAGACTGTACATTGTGCAGGTGGGGAGGCCCGTATAGACGTCGAGATTCAAGACGGGCAGCCACGGCGGCGTGCTCATGAGAAGCTTTATTTTGCTGACCGTCCGGTTGCAGAGATACAGGACAAGTTGCGCCGCGAACCGACGGGGCTCGCAGAATTTCACTGTATGTTGGTGCGTAGCGAGATTTTCAAGCAGGTGGGCTGCTTTGACGAAGCGATGCTCAACACCCGTGAACACATCGATTTCTCAATTACGGTAGCTGAGGCCGGAGGCAGTATCTACTTAGAACCAACGTCGGTTGTGACTTATGTACCGGGACCGCCGCTTGAGTGGGACGATATTCCCTACTACATGCTGCGTTGGAGTGATGCGTGGGAGTTGGCGAGCTTAAAGCGCTTCCGGGCCAAGTGGGACCTTACCGAAGATGAGTTTTTCAAGCGCCGCTACAAACGTCTGGGTTGGCGTAGACACAACACGCTGATTCGCCCTCTGGCCCGCAAGGTCAGCTTGTTTGGCCAGCGGTTACCGGGAGTCGAGCGCGTGCTGGTCCCCATGGACCGGGCCCTCAACCGCTATTTGACCACCCGTCATTCACGCCTTGAGGGGTCTGAAGTTAAGCAGGACCGAGTCCTGACTTCCTCATAGCGCCCGGTCATGC
>JACMIX010000133.1 GCA_014380935.1 Gloeobacterales cyanobacterium ES-bin-141
CGGCTCATCGCTGTTGGTCTGTTCCTGGGCACTGTGTTGCTGGTGTTGGCGGCCTGCTTCGCTATCTTTATCGGAGGAGCAGTCCTTACCTGGTTGAGTGACAGACTTCCATACGGTACGCTGCTCGTCCAGATCTGGGAGTGGTTGCAATGGCCCATCGCCCTGGGGCTCATCGCTTCTGCCTTTGCGTTGCTCTATCGCTTTGGCCCGGCCCAGCGCCGGCCTGGCACACCCCTCCTGCCCGGTGCACTGCTCTCAAGTGTGCTGTGGCTCGGTGTCTCGGGCCTGTTCAAGCTTTATATTGCTAACTTCGGAAACTTCAACCAGACCTATGGCAGTATCGGCGCGGTGATCGTCTTGCTGCTGTGGTTGCAGTTGAGCGCCGCCGTCATGCTATTCGGTGAGCAATTCAACTGCTCACTCAGGCGTCAGCAGGCCAGTCCATCTCTTTGAAGGAGGAAGCCATCCCACATCTGGGCAGAGTAAACTGTGCGGTTGTATCCGGCTCAAAACAATGCCCAAAGCGACCTGGAATGGTGCCGTACTCGCCCAGAGCGACCACTGCGAAGTTGTGGAGGGAAACTACTACTTTCCCCCGGATTCGGTGAACAAAGAGTACTTCAAGGAAAGCTCCACCCATACCACCTGTCCATGGAAGGGGTTGGCGAGCTACTACAACATCGAAGTCAGTGGGCAGACCAACAAAGACGCTGCCTGGTACTACCCCGAACCTAAGGACGCCGCTAAACAGATCAAGCACTACGTGGCTTTCTGGAAGGGCACTCGGGTCGAGGCCTGAGGGGTCCAGTCCATCCCGGAAGATTTCAATCCTGGTCTGGGAGGAATTTTTGCAGTTGAGGGCAGACTAACCAATATGTCTTCTGCTCACGAATGCAAGGACGACCCTTCAAAATGAAAGCGCGTATTCTTCTGGTCGATGACGACCCCCTCCAACGCCGGGTGCTGCGCAAGTGGCTGAGCCTGGACGCATATGACCTGATCGAGGCCCAGGATGGCACCACGGCCTGGCAGGAAGCCCGCCGGCAGCCCCCGGACCTGATTATTTCCGATTGGATGATGCCCGGTATGGATGGCTTGGACCTCTGCCGTCTTCTGCGCAGCAATCCCTCGACCTGTCATTGCTATGTGATCTTGCTGACTGCCCGCGATGACAGCACTTCACTAGTGGCAGGGCTCGAGACGGGGGCGGATGAGTTTTTGACCAAGCCCATTGACGGGACCAGTTTGCGCGCCAGGGTCAAGGCAGGACTACGGCAATATCAACACAGGAGTACTTTGCAGGCAGCCAATGCCCAGCTGGAGTCGCTCGCGCTGACGGATGCCCTCACAGGTGCAGGTAATCGACGCGCACTGGACATTGCCCTTGAGACCCTTACACAGGCCGGACCGGGAGGTTCCTTGAGTGCCCTGGTGATTGACTTTGACTACTTCAAAAAGGTCAACGACACCTACGGTCACCAGGTCGGAGACGAGGTCCTCATTGGTTTCGTGCCGCGTATCCGCGATCATCTGCGCACGGGCGATCAGGTCTTTCGCTACGGGGGAGAGGAGTTTGTCGTTGTTCTGCCCAAGACGGACGCACAGCACGCCGGGATCATCGCCAACCGCGTGTGTGAGGCTGTGCGAGCAACTCCTTTGCAGACCTCGCGTGGGCCGATACGCTTGACGGTCAGCATCGGTGCCGCTCAGATCCATTCCAGCGATGACCTGCCGGGAGCCTCACTACTCGCCCGCGCTGACAAGGCATTGTATGAAGCTAAAAAAGATGGGCGGGACTGTGTTGTAGTAGACAACCAGAGCGTTGGCGCAGGTACTCCTGAGTTACCAAATACGGTATCGACTCACTACTGGGGCTACTATCTGTTCGACCTGGAAGGACGCGCCTACCGGCTTGCCCAGGTGTTGCTCGCTTACCACCAGCTTACGGTTGTGGACGAGGTGACCCTGCGCAGCAATCAGCCCTGTGACCTCACCCATCTGACCCAACTGTACAGTTTTCTCTGCAGCCAGCTTAGCCCCGAGCGCCTGAAGCGGATGCGAATCTACGCCGCCCAGACCCCTGAGGCAATGAACAACCCGGTCGCGTGCGCGTTGCGCTCTGTACCGCTCAAACAGCTCTTGCTGCAAAGTGAGGTCTGGGCACCGCTTGAGCCCACCGACGCGACCCACCTATTCTCGGTCTTCCAGCCAATTTTCTCGCTCAAGGACGGCAACTGCTTTGGCCATGAAGCCCTCATCCGGGGACGTGCCAAGAACGGTACAACCGTCAGTGCCGCGCGTGTCTTCGAGTACATCGAAAGTACAGGCTTCATCCATGAATTCGACGAGTTGGCCCGAATCATTCACCTCGACAGTATTGATCGGCTCCAGCCGTCTGGCTATATCTTCATGAATTTAATTCCAGGCGGTCCGGAACAGTCAGCCCGTGAGATCCCACGTTTACTCAATGCCCTTGCCCTGCTCGACCGCCCCCTCAATCAGTTCGTGCTGGAGGTAACCACCTCACACCAGCAAACAGTCGAGCAGTTGCACTCCTCACTTAGGCTCTATCGCGAGGCAGGCTTTACGCTTGCCCTCGACGATCTCGGTGCTTCCTCGGTACCCCTGTCGAGTCTGATCGACCTTGATCCGGCCTTTGCAAAAATAGACCGCTCGCTCATAGACCACATCGATACCGACCCCGACCGGCAACACCTGGTCAGGGCTATTACCGAACTTGCCCACAGCCGTTCCATTCAGGTGATCGCCGAAGGCATCGAACGTGAGAATGAGGTAGTCTTTTGCCGCAACCTCGGCATTGAACTGGGCCAGGGATTCTTGCTTGGCAGCCCTAATGAGCAACCTTACGTGAACACTCACGCAGTAGCTAGGGGCGCTGAGGGTGCTGAGTCGGCGCTGCCAGTTCTTCAACCGTGAGAAATGGCGAGACCCGTGCGGCCCGATTGTAGATATCTTTGCGCTCCGCCTCGGTTTTGGCGGTCTGATAACGGACGCGGAGCTTGGCGAGTTTCGCCTTGCGGTGGCGACGACGGTCGATTTCTTTGACGCGGTTGATCTTTTTGTGGCGAGACATTAGCAGCCCGGGCAGAACGCACAAGCACCGATTATACCAGCAACGGTCTCAACCTGTCGCCCAATCTTGTGCCCACGCGAGCATCTGCTGAACCTGGGCCTGACTTTGTGCCTCGCAGTACAGCCTGAGCAACGGCTCGGTGCCGCTGAAACGAATGATGAGCCACCGCCCGTCCGCGAGGCGAAACTTGTGACCATCGATGGTGGTATGCTCTGTGACCGGTTGACCAGCAATCTTATCGGGAGGCGCGTTTTGCAGATCCGCGAGCAGCTTTTGCCTGAACCCATCTTTGAGGGTCAGGTCACGGCGATCGTAGAAGCTCTTGAAACCAACTTCCTGCTGCAAGTCGTAGTAAAGCTCACTGAGGTCTTTACCGGTCTGAGCGACGATCTCAAGCAGGTACAGGGCCGAGAGTAGCCCGTCACGCTCGGGAATATGGCCCAGAAAACCAATTCCTCCCGATTCTTCCCCTCCGAGGAGCACGGGCTCCCGCTGGATGACATCGGCAATGTACTTGAAGCCGATGGCCGTCTCCTCGACTGCGAGGCCACGTGCGTATGCCACACGGCTAATCAGGTCAGAGCCGCTGATCGTCTTGACGACTTTGCCCGTGAGCCCCCGGCGACGAGCCAAGTGATCGACCAGCAACGGGATGAGCACCTGACAACTCAAGAAGTTTCCCCCACCATCGGCCCCGGCGATGCGGTCGGCATCTCCATCGAGCGCCAGACCGACAATGGGCCGACTGCCCGTGTAAGTGCGGATTGCCTTGAACAGGGGTGCCAGGTTGCGGGCGACCGGCTCGGGACTGTTGCCCCCAAAGAACGGATCATGACTGGAACGCAATTCGTGGACGGGCTTTCCGAGCAGGGCTGCAAGGCCCTCCGCCCCCACCCCGTGCATGACGTCGATAAAGATGGCGAGGTCGGCCGCGCGTAGAGCGGCAATGTCTACCCGGGTACGCAACTGGTTCAGGTAACCGGTCCAGGGATTGAACAGATCGAGCCGACTCTCTTTTGAGACATCCGGGAGTCTGTCTGCTTCCAGACGTTCCTCGACCAGACGGGTAAATTCTGGGGAGACCGACCCTCCAAAAGCACCTTTGATCTTGAGACCCGAGTAGTTTGCCGGATTGTGGCTGGCCGTGACTACCAGGGCTCCGAGAGCCCCACGCTCTTTGACCGCCCAGCTAAAAGCAGGTGTGGGGGCGGGTCTATCGGCGAGGATGACCGGAATACCCAGACTCTGGACTGCTCTCTCTACAACCTGAGCAAACTCGGGCGAGAGAAAACGACGGTCGTAGCCGACAACTACACCCACACCTGTATAGGTCTCAGCCAGAACCTCGGCCGCCACAAGGGCGACTTTGCGAACGTTTTCAAACGTAAAAGTATCGGCAATAATGCCTCGCCAACCATCTGTACCAAAGTGAATTGTCGGTTCGGACATCGAAATCCCCTGGGTTGCCCCTTATCTTATCGTCCTGACCCGACAGAACCAGCGGGTAGGTCCGCGCACGTCTCACTGATTATTCAATACTGTAAGCAGTGAATTCATCCAAACCGGAAACAACGCTCGCAAGTGCAGAATCGCGGTGCCAGGAACGCGATATGAATCTATTCAGAGCTATTCGCCAACCTGACTATTTTGCTATTTCACTACCGAACAGGTGCTGAATGCTCTCACAACCTTAGTACCTCTCGATGTCTGAGCTGTGCCCGCCGGATCAATTCGTTTGAGGGTAGGCCGAGATCAGTCAGCTTCCGGGCTGTCTCCTTGTGATTCACGTCCCGGCTCGCCCTGGCTAAGCACAAGCGTGATGTCCATTTGATAGAACTTGAAGGTGTTCTCCTCATCAGGCCGATCAGCCGCCATCAGGCGATAGCGATCCAGGACATCAGTAACGAAAGTCGCCTTTTCGCCATCGGGCAGACACCGCGTCCACTCTACAAAGGTGACCATCCCAAAAGCGAAAAATGCCGAGCGGGACCCAAAATCCCAGGCCTTGTCCGCAGTGTGGAGACGACGGACGTTCAGGCCGTTCTGCTCGGCCAAGGCCCCGTATTGCTCGGGCGTCAGGTGCAAGTAAGGATCGCGGAACCCTTCGTAATATTGCTGCCATCTGGGCGACAGGCGCGTTTCCTCGATCACATTTTCGAGGCTCTTACGCTCGCCCTTTGGAACGAGGCGGAGCTGAACCCGACCGTTCGGCTTGAGCGCGGCGCGTATAGAGCGCAGGGCAGCGTCTTGTTCGCGCACCCAATGGAGTGCGTTAAAGGAAACGACGAACTCGAACTCTTGCTCGAATGGCAGGCGTCGGGCATCGGCCACCTCGAACCGGAGGTTGGGCCAAACCGTGGGGGCGAAGTGTCCCGATGCAAACGCGATCATCTCCCGGGAGCTATCAACACCTACGACTGACCCCTGTGGGATACGCTCGGCAATCTCCGAGGTGATCTTGCCATCGCCGCACCCGACATCGAGGACCCGTTCCGAGCCTGTGAGGTCGAGGAGGGCAAGTACTTCCGCGGCCATCGCCCGCTGGAGTCCCGATATCTGGGAGTATCGATCCGCGTTCCATTCAGCCATGGGTCACCTCCTGCTCCCAGAATCGCTCAAGGACAGCGTCAGGGCAAGTAAGGTGCCGCATCCCCGATACCCTCTAGCCGTACAAAGTTTTAAAAGCTGTAATGGCTTGCTCGACCGCAGAGTCGCCAATGTCGAGGTGGGTAACTAGTCGCAGCCGACGGGGGCCGAAAATGCTCACGAGGACTCCGTGGGCAGCAAGTTCCGCAGCGACAACCGGGGCGCTGAGATGGTCTGGCACGATGTCCATCAACACAATATTGGTCTGAACAGCCTCAAGGTCGATGGCAAAGACGGGTAGGGTAGCCAGGGTAGACGCAAGCCAGCGAGCACGGTGGTGGTCCTCCGCCAGACGCTCGACATGATGATCGAGGGCGTATAGCCCTGCCGCAGCCAGGATGCCGCTCTGGCGCATACCACCCCCGAAGGCCTTGCGCAGGTATGTTGCCCGAGCAATGAAACTGCTGCTGCCTGCCAGGACCGAACCAACCGGACAACCCAATCCCTTAGAAAGGCAAAAATAAACCGAGTCGAAAGGACGGGCAATCTGGTCGGGCGGGGTGCCGCTCGCGACAGAGGCATTAAGCAGTCGGGCACCGTCGAGGTGCATCGGCACGCCATAAAGGCGGGCAACTGTCCCGATCTGCTCTAGATCCGGTAAGGGATGAACGACACCACCGCCGCGGTTGTGCGTGTTTTCAAGCAAGATTAAGCCTGTTTGAGGGTTGTGGATGTCCACCTGCCGGATCGATGCTTCTACCTGCTCGGCACTGATGAGACCATACGGACCCGGCAGCATATGGAGTTGCACGCCGCTCAGACGTGCTGCAGCTCCACTCTCGTAGTTGAAGACATGGCAGTCCCGGTCACAAATGACCTCCTGTCCCGGCTGGCAATGGGCGGCAATCGCCACCTGGTTGCACATGGTACCGCTCGGAAAGAAAAGCCCCATCTCCTTGTCAAGCAGCCGAGCTACCCGTTCTTGCAGGTAATTAGTAGTCGGGTCTTCTCTATAAACATCGTCTCCGACCTCTGCCGCTGCCATTGCGGCTCGCATGGCAGCGGTCGGGTGCGTCACAGTATCACTGCGCAAATCGATAGCAGTAGTATGCACCGGCATTTCCCAATCTGCTTCTATCCTAACGATTGGCCTTCTTCTTCGAAAGGAAGATGAACCAGCGCACCGGCTCAACTACAATGAAAAACATGCACGCGATACAACTCCCAACTGGGGCGAGCGCGCCTGCAAAAGCTCGACTTAGCTCATGAAGAAACGTTAAAATTATGACGTGTTCGCGCTGGGGCTGCCGATGTTATTCCAAATCCTGTACCTGATTGTCTTCTGCATCCTGGGTGTGCTCGCCTTCTGGAGCATGTCCACGGGCTGGCGTACCAACCGCTCAGTCCTGCGTCAATCGCGGGGTCCTGAGACACGACCGCATCCAGAACTACTCGACAGCCAGGGTCGCTTGATCCGTGACCCGTTGCTCGTAGTACGGGTCACGCCACGCGAAGAAGAAATCCGCCATCAGCTTGAAGCGCTTTACCGAAATTCTCCAGACACTAACAGTCCTGACCGCTCAAGAGACGCTTAGCCTCAACGGTTCTGGTCACAGGATATTGCGCTTTCTCAATGCCTCGCGCAGACTTGCTGTGTCTTCAAAGTAGAGACAGTTCATACCTTCTTGAAGCCCTGCTTCGATGTTGCAAGTCCGGTCATCGATGAGCAGGCAGTCCTCGGGCAGGCAGGATGCTTGCTGAAAAAGGGCTTGGTAGGCGCGAGGATCTGGTTTCCGGTAACCGGTCTGGTAGGACAGGCAGTACCCGGTAAAGAAGCGATCCAGACTAAGCCGGTCGCGGATGACCTCAAACCAGGGACTGTAATTGGAAAGGACCCAGAGTCTGCTGTCCCCGACACATAATTGCGCCAGTAATTCTTCCATGCCATCAACAAACCGGTAGGCATTGAAGAAAACCTGCTTGAATTGTTCTGCCTGCGTAATCTGTAAGCCGGTGTTCTCTCGGTAGAACCGGCTCAAAAAGTCTTTTTCATCTGCTTTACCTGTCTCAAACTCCAGCCAGCTTGTAGGATGTTTGACTTGAGCGAGTTCTGCGAGGGTGGTTTGTAAGTAGGACATCACCTCTCGATAGAACGGATCAACGACAACCGTATCCATCAGATCAAAAGTAAGCAGCGTTCCCTGGCTCACGCGACACCGTTTTGTGGTGGTTTATGAAGATAGCGTTTCGGGACAATCAATTTTGTGTAAACAGATACATTTGAACCCTCGACAAGTTACACTATGAGCATAGAGCGTCAGCAAACCAAAACATTATCAGCTTAAAGGGTTAAATCATGGGTATTTGGGGTCAGAATACACCGGTCAAAAGCACATTTCGCCGTTTGCAGTTAGAGAACTGGAAGCACAACCTATCAATGCGCATCACCAGAGCCCAGGCTGTTGATAACACGCACTTGCTGAAGGCTCTGAAGCAAGAGCAGGACTATCTGCAGCACTACGCTTAATGCTTTGTGCGTTCAACAAACAACATAAGGGAGGTCTGAAACCAGGCTTCCCTTATTTTTTAAGTAAGACCTGCGTTGTAATCGCAAAAAGATGCTTTTTAAGAGGGCAGTAGAGGAGCAAGCCTCAAGAAAAGCTCCGCTCATGCGTGTTTACGAATTTTGGACCTACTTGTGAAACACTGCCGCAGGATGAACAGCGGTATTGCAGTGTGAACGTACCCTTTTTGCGGTACCAGGTAAGCATGGTCTGACAGTGCTCGCAACCATCTTGTTCGCTCTGCAAGGTAGACGGTTGGCCGAAGTTGTCATCCAGGTGACGGTCAAGTAGGCTCATCATTTTCTCCCCAACGTGTTAAATCGTTTATGAAGTTGATGTTATACATCCCATATTACTCAGGGTGTTACTTCTGTCACTGGCTGTCATCCGTCCACAGAAGTAAAGATGGACTTGTGTGGCTGAATTCTCTTACTGGGTTGCCATTTTAGCCATCAAGACTCGATAATCACGCGCAAGTTGCCGCGTTTGTTGGTGACTCGACAAGCCGTGGCACTCCCGGCCAGTTCAAATTCCAAGTCCAGCACAGATGAGCCGACTTTGAGGTTGCGGAACTCCAGGCGTTCAAGCCAGTCAGGCAAGACCGGGTCGATGATCCGCAGACAGTTGCTCGGTGCATCCGGCACCAGATTGACGATGGCTTGCAAGATTTGAAACAGGCATCCCGCTGCCCAGGCCTGGGGAGAGCAAGCGACCGGATAACTGGCAAGCAGCCCGTGCTTGCCATCACGCGTAAAACCGCAAAATAGTTCTGGTAGACGGTAGTAGGACTGATTTTGGGCAACCTCAAACAGCACAGAGCCAATCTCAAGCATCTGGGAAACGTGCCCGACGGACCGGAGTCCCAGGGCAATGAGCGAGTTGTCGTGAGGCCAGACCGAACCCGTGTGGTAGCCAATCGGGTTGTAAGCGGGCGATGAGCTGTGCAGCGTGCGTACCCCCCAACCCGAGAAAAGATCCGGGGCAGTCAAGCGTTCGGCGACGGCCCGATTGTGCTCAGTGCTTAAGATTCCTGTACTCAGACAGTGACCGGGGTTGGAGGTGATGCTCGCTACGGGTCTACCTGCACCATCCAGGGCAAGCGCGCAATAGTCTTGCTCGGTAAGCCAGAAATCTCGGTTGAACCGTTCACGCAGGTCACGAGCATCCCTCAGCCACGTGTCTGCCCGTGCATCCTCTCCGAACAAGCGAGCCATCTGTGATAGACGGACTTTGCACGCATACACATAACCCTGCACTTCGCACAGAGCGATAGGACCCTCCGCGAGGGTGCCGTCCGCATGAACGATGCAGTCGTTCGAATCCTTCCAGCCCTGGTTGGCGAGCCCGCGCATTGACTGGCGGTCGTAGGCAAGATAGCCTGCGAGAGCCTCGGGCTGCTCCTTGCGCACCCGGTCGATCCAGGCCATGGCAGCCAGGGCATTGGGCCACAAATCACGCACGAGATTGACATCTGCTGTCCAGGCATAGTACTCGGCCAGCAGCATCAACCACAGCGGTGTTGCATCGATGGTGCCGTAGTAGGGAGTATGAGGAACCTCCTGGCAGCGGGCCATCTCGCCGCGTCGGATCTCGTGGAGAATCTTGCCTGGCTGCTCATCTCGCCACTGGTTATCCTCTTTGCCCTGAAAGTGCGCGAGCAACTTGAGCGTATCCCGGGCAATGCTCGGATCAAGCAGTAATGTTTGGGAGGCGGTAATCAGTGAATCACGCCCGAATAAAGTGGCAAACCAGGGCACTCCCGCTGCCACCGAGCGGCCTTCGGGCATCGACACGCGCAGTAAGAACAGATCACGCACCGAGCGCTCTAGCACCTCGCTGAAGAGCTGGTTATCGGCAGTGATGTGGGTGATGCTGTTGAGCCAACCGGCCTGGGCATTCAGGGCTGTCGCCTGCGCTTGATCAAAGGTTGCCGGGGGTGGGGTGTAGGAAGCGGGCTCATTGTCTCGGAACAGGTAAGCCCGGTAATTTAATGAGACCTCCTGATGGGAGCCGAGCACGAGCGACCAGGAGGCAGTAGTCCCATCGGTCCGGTCCGGCACGGTGCCAAACTCGATGTGCGTCTCCATCAAGGCCTTGTCCAGGCCCTGATAAGCAAGCACGATCTGATCAGGGGGCAGAGGACGGACCGGACGAAGAAGTTTGCCTCGCTCGGCGCGTTGGTAGCCTCGCACCTCGAACAAATCGGCAAAGTCAGCTCCGAAGCTCAGACTCAGAGCAATCTCAACCGGGTGGGTTGCATAGTTATTGAGCTGAATGGTCTCGAACAGACCACCACAGAGGACGATTCGGCGGCTGATACCGATGCTGTCCTGGGGCAGGCCGTCTTCTGTGCTGTTGGTCAACAGCATCATGGCCTCGAACCCGGCATCGGCTGTGCCCGAGAGCAACACGGGCGCGCGGCCGTTCAGCTGTAACTCAAGACGCGACAAATAGCGCGTATCGGCGCAGAAGAGGCCAACACCGGTGCTGTTGCAGTTGCCGGGAATGTTTCCTAGCGAATCACACACCATGAACAGGTCGTTTTCTTTGAGCGTTTGAAGGGGGTTGCGTGCCTCTGTATACACGCATGGCCACCCGCCCTCCAGTTGCTGCTCATCGACGACGAAATTTTCCATTCGTTGCCTCAAACCGCCGCTTGCAGTGTACCTACTCCCACAGAGGCCTGCTCCTGGATCTTGTCGGTCAGGATCTGTCGGTAGGCGGCTTCGTACCCATCGGTCATCTTCTCGACTGTGAAACAGTTCATCACATGCTCCCGACAAGCACGACGGCTGATTGTCTCGACGCGGGGCAGGTATTCGATCATCTCATCGACGGAGTGAACCAGGAAGCCGGTTTGGTTGTGAACGATGACCTCTGGGGCTGCTCCCATGGCCATGGCCAGCACGGGTGTACCACACGCCATCGACTCAATCATCACCAGCCCGAAAGGCTCGCGCCAGGTGATGGTAAACAGAGTTGCCACGGCTCCCGCGAGTAAAGCGGCCTTCTGCTGATGGCTGACCTCGCCAAAGTACTGAATCTGTTCACCGTCGATCTGATGTTTGACTTCCCGGTCGAAAAATTCCCGATCCACGGGGTCAACCTTGCCCGCCATCTTCAGAGTCCAACCTGTACGCCGGGCGACCTCAATCGCCTGCAGGGGTCCCTTCTCAGGCGAGATCCGGCCGACAAAGGCCAGATAAGGTGGGGTCTCGGGTTGCGGGCGAAACTCGTACAACTTAGAGTCAATCCCGTTGTAGACCGTCCCGACATAGTTGATCCCGAGGCTCAACTCGCGTTGTGCATTGCTGATACTGATATATGGCTGGCTGGCAAATTGCTTGTATAGCTTGGAATTGTCGGGAGTGAAAATGCCGTGCAGTGTATGCACCGTGGGGACCTGTACCAGTTCTGTGTAAGGTAGGGCCACACATCCGACGTGCGAATGAATGACGTCAAAAGCGGTGGCCTGTCCGTATACCCGACCCATCTGGAGCATGTCATAAATTCCCGGCTCCTTGATGCGGTCGTCCAGACGCAATGCACATTCATGAACGGAACTCAGGCTTGCAAGGGTCTGCGAGTCTCCCGAGGCAAATAGCGTGACTTCATGCCCGCGACGAACCAGTTCGTCTGTCAGTAGACCCACGATAAGCTCGATTCCCCCGTAGC
The DNA here is from genome assembly GCA_014380935.1 of Gloeobacterales cyanobacterium ES-bin-141. Classification (GTDB taxonomy): domain Bacteria; phylum Cyanobacteriota; class Cyanobacteriia; order Gloeobacterales; family Gloeobacteraceae; genus JACMIX01. The sequence continues at coordinate 11,920 of JACMIX010000133.1, forward strand.
CAGGTGGTGGTACCCGTTCCCACAAAGGTGCAACTTGAGCTATCCGCATATTCTTTCTCCCTTCGTTTTCGTGAGTCTTATGAAGTTAATCGCCCAGTATCGCTTATCCAGCCCAAGTAAAGGGCATCGGACATATCTGTCGGTTTTTTAAGGATAGTAAAAGATAATAATCGGTTGGACATCTATCTTAGAGGAGAGAATCTATCGCTGCACAGAATTAACAAACTTCTGCTTCCACCCAAAGAGTTAGATCTGACGTTCCTGGCCCAGGAGTTTAAGGGCGGGTTTATAAGCTTTGAAATAGAGAATCGATCCAACCTGCC
>JACMIX010000134.1 GCA_014380935.1 Gloeobacterales cyanobacterium ES-bin-141
ATACGCCCCTTCTGATCGATGTCTTTGACTTTGACGACGACCTCGTCCCCGACGTTCAATTCGTCCTCGACCTTGCGAACCCGGTGCTCGGCCAATTGCGAAATATGCACCAGGCCCTCCTTACCGGGAATGACCTCGACAAAAGCGCCCAGGTTGGCGATGATGCGCGTCACCTTGCCCAGGTAGACTTTTTCGACTTCGACCGTGCGGGTCATGTCCTCGATCATGCGCCGGGCGGCGAGGGCCTTGTCGGAGTCGGTCGAAGAGACCGTTACGGTCCCGTCGTCGTCGATATCCACCTTGGCACCGGTCTCCTCGGTAATGCGCTTGATCGTCTTGCCGCCCGGACCGATGACCAGGCCAATCATGTCCACCGGGATCTTGACCGTCAAAAGTCGCGGCGCGTAGGGCGACAGCTCCATCCGGGGCTGCTCGATGGCACTGAGCATTTTCTCGAGAATATGCAACCGTCCGGCCTTTGCCTGCTGCAGCGCAACCTCGACAATCTGCAAGGTGATGCCCTGAATCTTGATGTCCATTTGCAAGGCGGTGATGCCACCCTTCGGACCGGCCACCTTGAAGTCCATGTCTCCCAGGAAGTCCTCGATGCCCTGGATGTCCGTGAGGACGCGCACCTCGTCGCCTTCCTTGATGAGACCCATCGCCACGCCGGAGACCGGCTCCAGAATGGGCACACCCGCATCCATCAACGCGAGGGTCGAGCCGCAGACAGAGCCCATCGAGGTCGAACCGTTGGAGGAGAGCACCTCGGAGACGACCCGGATGATATAGGGAAACTCATTCTTGCCGGGCAGAACCGGGAGCAGGGCACGCTCGGCCAGCGCCCCGTGGCCGACCTCGCGCCGTCCTACACCGCGCATGGGCTTCACCTCTCCAACCGAGAATCCGGGGAAGTTGTAGTGGTGCGTGTAGCGCTTTGACTCATCTGGATGCAGGTCATCCATTTCCTGCGCGTCCGAGGCTGTCCCGAGCGTCACAATCGAGAGAACCTGGGTATTTCCACGCGTAAATAAACCGCAGCCATGGACGCGTGGGATGACCCGTACAGAACTTGTAACCGGGCGCACCTCGTCGAGGGCACGACCGTCCACGCGTTTGCCGTCTTCGACAATCTGCTTGCGCATCATGTCCTGCGTAGCCGATTTGAACAGGGCACCGAGCTTGATCGGGGTCTGGGCTGCTGCTTGCTTGAGGGGCTCCTCCTCACCAAGCCCGTCAATGCTGGCCTTGAGATCTGCTTCGATGGCATCGAGTTTGCCGTCGCGCTCACTTTTGGAGAGGGTGAACTCCTTGAGTACCTCGGCAATGGGTTGTGAGACTTTCTCCTGGATGAAGGAGACCAGGATCGGGTCGGGCTTGGGTGCCTCGAAGGCAATCGGCTCGATTTTGAGCTCCTGGACAAATTCTTCCTGGGCGGCAAGCAGCGCTTGAACCGCTTCGAAGCCATAATCGATGGCGTCGAGAATGTCCTCCTCGGGTAGGCGATTGGCCCCGGCTTCTACCATGACGATGCCGTTTCTGGTTCCGGCTACGACTAAGTCGAGTTCGCCGATCTCAATCTCGCGGTAGGTCGGATTGATGATGAAGTCGTCTCCGATTAAGCCGACTCGCGTCGCGGCGACGGGGCCATCAAAGGGAATGCCCGCGATCATCACCGCCGTGGACGCGCCGAGAATGGCGAGAATGTCGGGGGGTACCTGTAAGTCGAGCGCCATGATCGTCGCAACGATCTGCACGTCTTTGATGAAACCTTTCGGGAACAGGGGACGCATGGGACGGTCGATAAGCCGTGCTGCGAGGATGGCCCTCTCGGGCGGCCGTCCCTCGCGCCGCATGAAACTGCCCGGAATGCGACCGGCGGCATATAGACGCTCTTCGTAATCCACCAGCAACGGGAAAAAATCGATGCCCTCCCGCGGCTTCTGGGCCATCGTTGCTGTTACCAGGACCGCAGTCTCTCCGCACTGGACCATGACCGCTCCGCCGGCCTGTTGGGCCAGGACACCTGTGCTAAGACCAATTTCGCGTCCGTGTAACGTGACGGACTTTCTGTATTCGATCATTCTGTTGTCTTTCCTTCTTTGTTCTCTGGCACGAGTCTAACAATTAGGCTGGATAGAGCAAGGTGCAGTAGATAGAACAAGCTGTCGGTCAGGCCCGAACGCTCTAAGATGGAAAGCACGGCAGCAGTTCGCGCAGGTTGGATGCGGGGCTAATAATGGCTAAGAAGAATCGACTCGCAGCAGCATCCCTGGCCATTCTGGTCGGCATGTTCGGAATTCATAAGTTTTATCTCGGACGCTCGGCTGCCGGGATTCTGTATTTGTTGTTTTGCTGGACGGGTCTGCCGGGTCTGGTAGGCCTTGTCGAGGGGATCGTCTACCTCTTCCAGAGTGATACCGAGTTTGACGGCAAGTACAATGTCGGGCTGGTGAGTGCACCGGAGAAATTTCTGCCGGACCCGATCGAGACGCTCAGACGGCTCGAGGGGCTGCGTCAGGAGGGCCTGATCAGCGAGCAAGAGTTTGAGCTTAAGCGCCGACAGCTGCTTGACCGCATCAGTTGAGGCTCCTTAAAAATTCATAGGGCAGTGGGCGGATGAATGACATCAACAATTGGAAGTGGTGGTCGGTAATACCGGTGGTCAACTGGCTGGGGTTACTGATTGCCGGACAGAACGCCCGCTATCCCGCCTGGGTACGCTGGGCCATTCTATATGCCGCTCTCAATTCGACCGCACTGGTGTTCGGGTTGCTGACCCAGGAGTGGTCGTGGTTCTGGCTTGTCTGGTCGGCGGCGGCGGTTCACACGCTCCAGGTGCAAGGCGAGTACCGAAACCGCATGGCCCTGATTGACAACCCGCGCCTGCGGCTCAACTCCGAGCGCGAGTTGCACCTGGCCCGGGAATTGGGGACCAGAATTGATCTAAATCGCTGTGATGTCGATGACTTGCTGCGTTTGCCGGGTGTCTCGATCAACCAGGCACGCCGAATTGTCGAGGTGCGGCGCAGCCAGGGACAGTACCTCTCACCGGAAGAATTGAGCACTCGGGCTGAACTTTCTTGGGACCAGGTCCGCCGGATTGAGCCAATGCTCATGTTTTGCTATTACGAGGACCAGCCCGCCCGCCTACCCGGACAGGTTGCGGTCAACCACGCCACCGTCGCCGAACTTGAGATGATCGAGGGGATGACCCGTACCCTGGCCGAGCAAATTGTCTATTCGCGTACCGAGCGCGGCAGTTTTCGAGATCTCAAAGACTTGCGCGAACGGCTGGCGCTGCCTGCAACTGAGACGGCCCGCTTCGTCAATCGATTGTTATTCTGATCGGTCACTGTTCCCCAGTTGTGATGTCTGCGATGGGGTACAATAAGGTGCACAAAGGTTCACAATCTATGCCGTCCCCTGCCACCCATTCTGAGATCCCGGTTCGCTCCGCCGAGGAGCTTTTTCCCTTGCCGGCGCTCGCCTATCTACGGGCAGCCCAGGGTCAGCGGGTCGCGCTGGTCTGTCGGGGTGTGGGCGGTCTACTAGGACGGGTCGAGGCCCTGGGGGGCCGACTGGTCTGGTTTTTCCCATCCGCAGGCGAGCCGCTCGAGCGGCTCATCGGCGATCAACCGTTCGATCTAGTCGTGGAGTACAGCCCGCCCAGGACCCGCGCCGGTCCAGCGTTCAATCAGGCAGCTCTTTGACAATTGTGACCTGGACGTGGTTGATGGCCAGGTCCGCGAGCGAGTGACCGCGGGCGTTCATCTTTTCAAAGGAAATGCCCTTGCCCAGTTCGATATGGTACCAGGGCAGTCCCATGAAGAAACGCCTCGGGTAGGGGCGACTACCGAGGTCATCCGCATTGGACTCAGAGGGCAGCCATCCGTACCCGGGTAGATAAAACTCGATCCAGACGTGGTTGTAGCGGGGCAAGAGCGGGTAGTCGCGTGTGTCCTGGTGCGGTGGGCATTTGTAGCGCCCGACAGTCCGGCAGGGGATGCCGTTCAGACGGGCGAGGGCGAGCATGACGCCTACATATTCGCCGCACGACCCCTTGTTGCGTTCGAGTACGACGTCTGGCGGATCGATGCTCGGTCGGATGCGGTAGTCGAGCTTGTCGTAGACGAACTCTCGGATGGCGAGCATCTTGCTGAGCGGGTTGCTCAGGTCACCCACTGCGTCACGGGCGGCTTCCTGGACCCGGCGGGTATCCATGGCCAGATCGTCGTCGTCTTGAAGATAGAGTGACTGAATATCATCGGGGATAAGTACTGTCGGGTCCAGTTGTTCGGGGGTGATGTTGTAGCGAATGCCGCGCAGCTCGATGAGCGCTTTCCAGCCAAAGAGCTGGACTTCGTCCTCGGCCAGTTCGTCGAACTCGAACACCGCTATACGCTGTCCTTCCCGGACGACCTCGCGGAAGGGCCTACCGATCGCTTCGACCTGAACCAGTTTCTGGCGTGGGGTGTCAGCGGGCAGGGCGATTTGCCAGACCAGGTTTTCAACTGCCGCGACCGGCTCGAGGGCAGCAGTCTCCTCGCAATACACTACCTCTACCAAGTAGCCATTCGAGAGAGTGTAGTGCGCCTCTGTGTCGGTGCGGAACTTGAGTCTGTGAATGAGGGTCTTGTCGCGGTGCTCGACGGAGAGACGGTTGTAGCGGTTGGGATCTTCTTCGATGTAATGCTCTTTTTGAGAGTAGGCCACGTAGAGGAATTCCCCGGCAAAAGCGAGTCCGGTCGGGTATTCGTAGGGAGTCATGATGCTGAAGCGTACCTGGCCGGTCTCGGGGTCGAGACAGTAAACGGTCTGCTCGACACGATCCGCGACCCACAACTCTCCCTTGTAGAAGGTCAGGCTTTCCTCTCCCACTCCCGGCACGTTTATTTCGCGCTTGAGCAAACTCGTTTCGCGGTCATAGACGTAGATGTACCGGTCATCACGGCTCGAGACGAACAGCTCCCCCGGACCCAGGGCGATTCCCCCGGCATTGAAGTCCAGGTCCAGCACCGGCTCAAGCTCGTAGTCCGGACGGACGCGCATGACTGCCCGGTCGTCGCGCAGCACCCAGAGTTCTTGACCAAAGGTGGCGAGTCCCGTTACCCCGCGCCAGGTCCGCACAGCTTTGCCGTTGGCGATGGTGGTTTTTTCGGTGTTGGGATTGATCTCAAGCAGGTAACCCGTATGTGGGTCTGCTGCGAGCAGATGCTCCTCCCTCCAGACAAGACCGTGAACACTAGACACGCTCAAGGGTCGGATTAATTCGCGTTGCATACTGCCACTCTGGTGAGAATTGTGCCGATTCTCTCGGCAGCGGTTGACGAAACTGCGGGGTAGATACCTGGCTCACCCCCAACCTACCGTATCAAGGATCAGTCGATCTACGCAGATGCCGTGTGATAGATCCTTAACGAAGTGGTGCTGCGCTCGGGAATTTCTTCCTTGTCCTCACGTGACCAACGTCTCGCTGATGACACGCGTGTAAACTAGAAAACTTCTTGTAAACTCACCAGCTACAGATGCTGTGACACGAACAACTCCACTCCTTTAAGTATTTTTGCTCGGGAGTATACGAATATCTTGGCGAGAAATAAGGCTCAGGGGATCACCCGCGCTAGTCTTTGCAGAAATGATACAAATTGTCGAGCTAATCTCTACAGAAATGATACAAATTGCTGGATCAGTAACGATTTTCCGAGCAGCAGATTTTCCGAAGGTTAAGGAAAGTTTATGTAACATACTATACAACAATAATAATTGAAGAAATTTTCAGGAAGTAGACTGATAAGTGTATGCCTCTTCGAGAGTTTTGCCATTGTTTCTTATTCAAGTGCGTCTGTTTGCCTGTAACAGTATCAATGTCTGAAAGGCCGCAGGTATAAGAGCGAATGTATGCAGCTCTTATACCTTGCTCTTGGTGCTACAAACGCTCTTTTGAAACGTGGTAAATCGCTTGTGCCAATCAACCTGGTACTAATTAAGGGTACTGAAAATGCCTTTTTTGAATGTGATGAATTGATCGCGCCAATGCAATTTGGTGCTGATGAATGTGGTCTTTCTTACTATTCAAGGAGGACTGTTGCCAGATATTTGTTGATGATTTGAGAAATATGTTCTCTACCCCCCTACCAGAAGGTTGCATTATGTCACTGAGATTTTCCTCTCTTATGACGATGCTGTTTCTCGGCAACCTGGTTTTCGCCCTGCCTGCTTCTGCACAATGTTCACCAGTTGCCTGCTCCCAAATCCTGGTCGAGCTACCCTATCAGCTCAACTTCAGTAAGGACCACGGCTTCATTGATGACAAGAACGCCGTCGGCACTGGCTTTACCTACGTCGATCCTCCCGCCAGCGGCTCGGGCTACCAGTCGAGCAAGTTACTGGTCAGTCTGTCTGCTGGAACATTCAAGATTACGACGACCAGTGGGCTTGCCTATCTAGGTGCCAACTCCCAGGTCAATGCTCTGGGAGTTGGCATCGATGCACCCAGTCAGCTTTCCATCATCGACACAACCGTAGTCAACCCACCGGCAGGCACTGGCAAGTACGAGCAGGCAGGCCTGTGGTTCGGCAATGACCAGGACAACTATGTCAAGGTCGTCGTCATATCCACCCCTAACGGCACTCTGCTTCAGTACCTGATGGAGGTGAACGGAGCGCTCAAGAGCACTGTCAGTTCGAGTCCCAAGACGCTCAGCAGTTCGAAGGTGGGCTTGCAACTGCGTGTGGACCCGGCAAGCCGGACCATCGCTGCGAGCTACACCATAAACGGTGGCTCTCGAGTCACGCTGGGCAGTTTCCCGGCCCCGACCGGGTTCTTCAGCTTTGACGCCGCCGGGGTCGACCCGGAGATTGGCACCAACAGCTTCGGCGGCATCTTTGCCAGTCACCGCAATGCCACGACTGCGCTTACCTATACCTTCGACAAGTTCTCGGTCGTGGCCGAGCAGACCCCGCCGCCATCAGGTGGCTTCGACTTTACGCGCACGACCTTCCCGGTAGCGGACAGCCCCACTTCGATGGTCTGGGGACCGGACAACCGGCTGTACGTCGCCGGGGTAACGGGCAAAGTCCAGGCCTTCACCCTCAACTCAGCCAAGCAGCCCACCAACACTCAGACCATCAACACCCTCACCAATAGTCTGGGCACTCGCCTGTTGCTGGGCATCACCGTGGACCCGGCCTCGACTGCCAGCAATGTCATCCTCTGGCTCTCGCACTCCAGCGGGTCGCAAAACTCTGGCGTGGCCAACTCCGGCATGGTTACCCGCCTCTCGGGGTCCAACTTCTCCACCATGCAGCACGTGATTACCGGGTTGCCCCGTGCCATCGCCAACCACGGACCCAACTCCCTGCACTTCGGGCCGGACGGCAAGCTCTACATCGCCATCGGCGGCAACACCGGGGCCGGGGCACCCAACACGGCGAACACCGAGTTTGGTACCCGTGCCGAGCAGCCGCTCTCAGCCGCCGTGCTGGTTGCGGACGTCAAGAACTCCAGCTTCGATGGCAGTTGTGCCAACACCAGCAACATCTACGGAACGCCGCCTTGCAGTGTGAAGACCTATGCCACCGGGCTACGCAACGTCTACGACTTCGTCTTTCACAGCAACGGCAAACTGTACGCGACTGACAACGGACTGGGCGTGGACGGGACCTTCCCACCCACACATACCCCTCCATGTACGGGCTTTGGTGACATCGCGTCGGCATCGAGTGGTGGGGACAACCCTGGCGACCAGCCGGACCTGCTGCACTTGCTCCAGCAGGGCAAGTACTATGGCCACCCGGATCCTTACCGCAACCAGTGCGTTTACAAAGACGGTGACTACCAAAATGTCCCTCCGCTCACCAACTGGGTGCCACCGTTGCTCGACCTGGGCTTCAACCACTCGACCAACGGCCTCATCGAGTACAAGAGCAGTGCTTTCTGCAATGCTCTCAAGGGCAACATGCTTGCCACGAACTACTCGGTGGGTGACGACATCACACGTTTTCAGCTATCGACGGACGGTCAATCGGTGCTTGCCAGTTCGAGCTTGATTGGCAGTTTTGACGACCCGCTGACCCTGACCCAGGGACCGGACGGCACAATCTACGTTGCCGAGTTCGGAGCAAACCGGGTTGCGGCTCTCATCCCCGTGAGCGCTTGCACTCAGTAATGAGCTGTCCTCAAGATATATGACCGAGGCCCCACGGTACTCCCGCGGGGCCTTTCTGATCCGGGTGCTGCAAGCATCAAACGGGATCCCCAGCCTCAACTCTGCTCCGGCACACTCATAAACCGATAGCCAGAACGATGAACAGTCAGGATGTACCTGGGTTCGCGGGGATTGTCTTCAAGTTTGTGCCGCAACCGGGCAATGTGAAAGTCGATGGTACGGTTGGTGACCGCTGTGTCGTACCCCCAGACTTCCTGGTAGAGCATTTCCCGCTCAACTGTCTGGCCCGCGTGCTTGAGCAGGCACTCGAGCACCTGGAACTCACGCGAGGAAAGGTCCAGATTGCGCTTTTGCTTGGTGACGCACATACGTTGAAAATCAATCTCAAGGTCACCCACACTCACCTGAGCCGGGAGCTTACCGGGGCGGCCGGCCCGGCGCTGGATTGCCTCGATGCGCGCCAGCAGTTCATCGATGTTGAAAGGTTTGGTCAGGTAATCATCCGCTCCCAGGCGCAAGCCGAATACCTTGTCGGTATCGAGACCCCGGGCGGTCAGCATGATGATCGGGGTAGTGATATTTTCCTGGCGCAGGCGTTGGCAGACCTCCAGTCCTCCCATCCGCGGCAGCATCAAATCGAGAATGATGAGCTGCAGGTCGGTCCCGCGGCCCAATTCCAATCCTGTGCGCCCATCACGGGCGAGGGTCACCGTGTAACCCTCCGACTCGAGTGTTTTGCGCAGCACCTGTGCCAGGGTTTCATCGTCTTCAACTACCAGAATGAGACCGCTCATCGGGAATGCTCACGGTAAATTTACTGCCGACGCCTACCTGGCTGTGCAGGTGGATGTGCCCGCTGTGAGCCCGGATAATCTGGGCTGCAATAGCCAGGCCGAGACCCGTCCCCTCGGTGTCGGTCACCAGGCCATTGCGGACCCGGTAAAACTTTTGAAAGACGAAGGGTTGCTCGTCTACGGCAATGCCAATACCTTTGTCTTCGACCTGTAACTGAAGAATGCGTTTATCGCCGTGCTGGCTCCAATGGGCCTGAATCTTGACCTGTGCCTGTCCTTTCGAATAACGTACGGCGTTATCGAGCAGGTTCATCAACACGGTTGTCAGGGCCTGGTAGTCGGCGCGGATTGCCCCTTGAGGAATGTTGCCCTTTGAAATGACTGCATCCGGGAAGGCACGGCTGACAGGCTCAATGGCGCGCTCGATCAGCTCGGGAATAGAAATCACCGAGGTCTTCATCTGCATCTGTTGAGATTCGAGTTTGACCAGGGTGAGGACTTTCTCGACCGTCTCGGTCAAACGTCTGGCCTCGGCGACAATATAGCCGGAGAACTGTCTGGTCTCGTCTGGACCGCTCGCACGCCCCGTGGCCAGGAGTTGGGCTGAGGCGATAATACCCGCGAGTGGTGTTTTGAGGTCGTGTGAGACTCCTGCTAGGATGTCGGACTTCATGTCTGCAACTTTTACCGCTACCAGGCTTGCCTTGAAGATGATGGCAAGCAGCACAAATAGATTAACGGCCATAAAGGCGCTGACCCCGAGCATCTGCCATAGACTCCGGTCAGTAATGCGCTTGAGCGGATTTTGCGTCAGTACGGCAAGTTGCCAGCCGGTGATAAACTTTTGCCCTTCAGTGATAGTGATCTGAGAGCTGATGTGTTCTTCGCAACGGCTCAATTCTTCCCAATCCTGACGGTCACTAAAAAGGACATTGCCCCGCTCGTCCTTTACTTGAAAATAGTAGTCCGCCCCGGAGGCGCTCGCATTTGAGAGACCTGGATTGAAGCGTGTGACTTGGCTGCGGCGGGTCAGGCTGTCAAAGTCTTCCCTGGTGTAGGCCTGTTTGGGTATAGCCATACCCATGATGAATTTGATCGGCTTGGGGGGAGTCCTTGTGTAGGAGGCCGGAAGTTCGCCGGTGATGGTGTGCATGAGCATAATCTCTCCAGTCGCAAAATCTGGAAAGAAAAGATAACCTACATCCCGTTCGACAGGACTCAATGTGAGGAAATAATTGCGTGCGCGAACTATAGCTGCTTTGCGCTGCACATTAGTTGCTGAATCAGGGAAAATAGCAGTCCATTGTTGTCTTGAATCAGGGATCAGCATAAATGCTTCTAGTCTGTAGGCACTCTTTAGCTTGTTGTCCTCCTTGATGAGTCCTGTCTGAATCTGGTTGAGAATGTGCTGTGGCGCTCCGGGGTCTGGACCTAGAAGCGCAATGTGTTTTTCATCGACTGCGTGGAAGACAGACTGTCCATCTTTAATCATGCCGTCACGAAACTCTAGAACCAACCGATTTAGAATGTAGTTCAACTGGCCTCTCATGGCCTGATTACCTTGCTTCTGGTACTCCTCCATTGATTGGTACTGCAAAAGATTCAGAATGCCAATCGGAACAACGACCGCGAGCAAGATGACTAGCACCGTGGAACTCTGGTGTTTTAGACACCATTGAATCGCTACATAAAAGCTCTGCTCGATGAGCACAGCGACTTTTTTCATGGCTACGAATCTGAATCTGTAAACAGAGTATCTGATCCCGGCGTTGCAGTTGTGAGTTTTTGTGAGACCCTTTGGGTTCTCGTGCCTCAGAACATCACAGGATTGCACATCTTGATTGCATAACCCGGAGGACTTGGTTGGCTGAAGCCCTTTAAAGTTACACCATCGTCTCTTACCCAAGGTCATGTTGAAAAAGATACTGAATGAAGAAATACTGCTCTACATCATGTTGGCGGGAGCGAGCTTTGGTACACTCACCCTGTTACTCCTGCAAGTACCGCAACTACCTGCGACTGTTTATCTACCTCTACCTGCGTCGGTAGAAGACATTCGAGTAACTACGCTACCCGAGGTGATCGTGAGGGCACCACGCCGAATCGCCTCTGTTTTTGAGCGTAGCCGTACCAACTGAGCTTAAGAAAATTAGAAAGTTTCCCATGAAATCTGATGTACTCTATATAGGCTGTGTACTACCCGGATCTCAAGATCACCTGTTTTATGGAAGTGGGAGCCTTCAGAGGCAATGACCCTGAAATAGCCGGACAAGATAAACCTACCGGGCCGACCATACTGTTGGTTGAGGATAATCGTACCCTGTCGATGCTGACGGCTGACTTGCTGCACCAGGAAGGTTTTACAGTAGATCTGCTGTACGAAGGTCGTCCGGCTCTTGAGCAGGTGCGCCGGGTTCAGTACCGATTAATCCTGATGAATGTCAATTTGCCGGATGTAAACGGATTAGATGTTACTCGCCAACTCAAGGCCGATCCGCTGACATGCACGATACCAATCATCATTGTTACAGCTCAGGCAATGCAAGTCGATCGCGAAAGAAGCAGGCAGGCCGGTGCGGATGCCTACTTGAGCAAGCCCTACGATGTCTATGACTTGTTCGAACTCATTCGGCAACTGCTGGCCTGATCAAATCACTCATGGCCTGGTCCACTCAGGATGATTGGCCGATCAAGGTCTTCATCGGCCCAGGAGATGGGGTCTTCGAGCGGCTCCAGGTGAGTGATGACGTTGGTACCGGGCAGGGCTCCACTGATGGCAAGCTCAATTTGCTCGCACAGGTCGTGACCACGCTTGACACTCCACTGTCCGGGTACCAGGACATGGAAGGAGACAAAGCGGCGTGAGCCCGCCACGCGGGTACGCAGGGCGTGGAAGCGCGTGCCGTCCGCTTCGTACCTGGCCAGGATCGTTGCGATAGTTGTCTGGTCTACAGCGGGTAGGGCGCTGTCGATCAGTCCATCAGCCGCCTCACGCAACAGTTTTATGCCCGTCCAGACAATATTGACGGCTACGACGAGAGCAATTATCGGGTCGAGCACGAGCCACCCGGTCCACTGCACCAGAATGAGTGCCAATACGACACCGAGCGTGGTCCACACATCGGTGAGCAAATGATGGGCATCAGCCCGCAGCGTTACGGAGCGTAGACGCTCACCAGCCTTGAGCAATACGAGGGCGACGCCCCCATTAATAGCTGTCGCCGCAATCGAGAGCACAAGACCCAGCCCGACCTGCTCAAGCGGCTGTGGGTCAAACAAGCGTCCCCAGGACGTCAGACCAATACTGAATGCCGCAACCAGAATCAATACACCTTCCAGTCCACTGGACAAGTACTCCACCTTGGAATGACCAAAGGTATGTCCGGCATCAGCTGGTCGGGCCGCCAGGGTCAGCGCCCACAGGGTCGCGAGCGCCGCGATCAAATTGACAATGGATTCAGTCGCATCCGAGAACAGGCTCACCGAGCCAGTCAGCAGGTAGGCACTAAACTTCAGTGCGATGGTGAGCAGGGCAGCTCCCACGGAGAGAAAGGCGTAAAAACGCGGCGAGGTCGGCCAGGCCATTGCTTTGAGCGGCATCGGGTACACCGAGATGATAGCCTCCGGGTTCTGTTCGCGCCTGCTTGTCGTTGGTGCCGAATCTCGAGGAGACGACGATTCGGAGGTGCTAGATTGCTCTGAAAGTGCCGCAACACCGTGTCGAGTCTGCGCTATCTGGTATTTCACAAACCCTATGACGTGTTGACGCAGTTCACGGACGAAAGTGGGCGCCCCACACTCAAAGACTATATCTCCGTACCGGGCGTTTACCCAGTCGGGCGCCTCGACCGCGACAGTGAGGGACTGCTGTTGCTGACCAATGACGGCAGGCTTGCCCATCGCTTGCTCGAGCCGCGGTACGAACACCCACGCACCTACTGGACACAGGTTGAAGGGATTCCCGACCCACTTGCTCTCGAACAGCTCGTTCGGGGCGTGGTAATCCAGGGAACCCCGACCCGCCCGGCCCGAGTAGAACGGCTGACACTGCCCAACCTGCCGGAACGATCCGTACCGATTCGCGTTCGTAAACACATCCCGACTAGTTGGTTGAGTCTGACGCTAATCGAGGGCCGTAATCGTCAGGTACGGCGCATGACGGCGGCCGTGGGCCATCCGACCCTGCGTCTTGTGCGCGTTGCCATCGGTCAGCTAAGTCTGGGCAACCTCACAGCCGGTACATGGCGTGAATTGACCCCGGCCGAGAGATGCCTGCTCACAGCCAGATCCCCCTCAGTTCCTTAAGGGTCGGCATAAGTCCACGCCAGGAGCCTTACTGGCGCTTCCTCAGCACACCACTCCCAGTCTCCACTCACTCCGTAGCATGTATTAATCCACGCAACTTATTGAGGGTGAGGCTATGATTCCCAAATGTGAATTGTTGTTCAAGACAAACATACTGGCGAAAATATATGGGAGGCGCTATACATGACCACGGGTGGGGCAAAGTCGGGCACGGTATACATTGTTGGGGCGGGTCCGGGCGACCCCGACCTGATTACGCTGCGGGGCCAGAGGCTGCTCAGCACTGCCGATGCCGTCTTCTACGCCGGTTCACTGGTGCCCGAGGGTATGCTGCGGTGGTGTCGAGCCGATGCCCTGCTGGTGGATACCCGCACTTCGACGCTCGAAGCCATCCTGCCGCATATGTTTGCACTGATCGAAGCAGGTAAAAGTATCGTCCGCCTGCACTCGGGCGACCCTTGCCTGTACGGAGCGACCCACGAGCAGATGGCAGCGCTCCTGGAAGCGGGTGTGGAGTTTGAGATCGTGCCCGGCATCAGTGCCTTCCAGGCGGCAGCAGCCTCGCTCAAGGTCGAACTGACTGTACCCGGGCTAGTTCAGACGATTATCCTGACGCGCACGAGTGGCCGCACGGGTATGCCCGAGAGCGAGGAGCTTGCAGCTCTCGCGGCTCATCGCGCCTCTTTGTGCCTCTACTTGAGCGCCAGACATGCCCGTGAGTGTGAGGCGAAACTGCTCGCGCACTACCCGCCCGATACACCTGTGGCCATTTGTTACCGTCTGGGCTGGCCGGATGAGCGGATTGTGCGCGCACGGCTTGATCAGATGGCAGCAGTCACCCGGGACGAGAAACTGATTCGCACTACCCTATATCTGATCAGCCCCGCCCTGGCAGCCACCCCGGCGCGCTCCCGGTTGTACAATCCCACCCACTCCCACCTCTTCCGCCCCTCCCAAACCGCAACATGATCTGGCTTATCGGCGGTACCTCGCAGAGCAGTTGGGTGGCGGATCGCCTGAGCACGAACGGCTGGCCCTGGTTCGCAACTGTCGTGACCGAGGCAGCTCGGCGGCTCTATGCTCCAGCAGCACGCGTCCTGGTCAGTCGGCTCACCCGGGAAACCCTGCCGGATCTACTCCGGTGCGAACGGGTTCGGGTCGTCCTCGACTGCTCCCACCCCTTCGCAGTTGAAATTTCCCGGCTGGCAATCGATGTCTGTCGGGAGCTTACAATCCCCTACGTGCGGTTCGAACGGGCGGCCTGTACACATACCGAGAATGTGCTGTTACCTGACATCGACGCATTGATGGCCCGAGAGTGGCTCATGGGCGAACGTGTGCTGCTTGCCACCGGTAGCAAGGACCTGTGGCGCTGGCGTGACCAGCATCACCGCAGGGCAGTGTTTGCCCGTGTACTGCCAAGTGTTCAATCCATCGCTGCGGCCTCGCAGGCAGGCTTTACCCAGGACCGCATCATCGCCCTGCGTCCCCCTTTCAGCCTGGAACTCGAGCGTGCCCTCTGGCAGCACTGGCAAATCGAGACCGTCGTCACTAGGGCGTCCGGAAGCGCCGGGGGCGAGGAGATCAAGTCGCTGCTCGCCCGCGAACTGGGAGTGCGCCTTATCGTACTTGAACGCCCACTTGTGTCTTATCCAGCCGTCAGTGAGCAGTGGCAGGTTGTCGAGGACTTCTGCCGACAGGCCCTGGTGGTGACTTCCATATGAGCGCCCGTAGCGGTTATACCCTGCCGGTCTTTGCCGTGGCGGCGGCCATGGCTGCCCTCAGATGCCTGTCAGGACATGCGGAAGGACCTGTCCGGCTTGACCTGCTTGCGGACGGCGCAACTGATATTCCCATCGGCCAGTGTGCACGGCTCGACGAAGACAGTGCCCTTGCCGTGACCACGAGCGATCCCGGCGATAATCTCGATCTCACGGACGGTACACCTGTTTGGGCCTGGGTGCGACTGGTCCCCCGACAGGATCAGGCCATCGTGGTTGAAGCAGGCGAAGGAGTTGGCAAGACCGCCTCAGGAGAGGGAGCAGTGTATCGCTTCGCCCGGCGTCTGTTCGAGGCCAACTTGATCCCCCTGGTTCCCGCGGACCGGACAGCCCTGGTTCGAGTCATTCTGCCCGAGGGCCGGGTACTCGCGCGGAGGACCTCCAATGCAGCCTTCGGTATTCTAGAAGGTCTTGCCTTGCTGGGGACAAGCGGTATTGCTCACCCCCTCTCCGCCCCGGAAAAGCTTGAGAGTCTACGGGCCGATTTGCAGAGCAAAGCAGCCCATGCCCATCGCCTTGTCTTCTGCATCGGTGCCAGTGGTCAGCAGGTGGCAGACCGGCTGGGCCTGCTACCTGAGCACACCGTCCGAACGGCCAACTGGATAGGCCCGCTCCTGGTCGAGGCCGGTCTTCTGGGCGTCCGCGAACTTCTCCTGATCGGCTACCACGGCAAGCTCGTCAAGCTGGCCGGGGGGATCTTCCACACCCACAGCGCCATCGCCGACGGCAAGCGAGAAATCCTGGTTGCCCTCGGACTCAAGGCAGGTGTTCCGGCTCATTTGCTGGTTAAGTTGCTGGACCTGCCGACTGCCGACGATGCCCACCGTCTACTGCGCGAACATGGCTGGGAGCAGGTTTTCGAGCGGGCGTGTCGGCGCATTGATGAACAGTCGATGGCTTACATCCAGCGCCACGCAGATCGGAACGTCATCGTCCATACCATCCTCACCGACCGGCTCGGACAGGTAATTGCCCGCAGCCAGACTGGAGAATGATCTAGCCTCAGGCAATCAGCTGAAAGCTCCGCAGGACGTAGCCCAATGAGGGAACCAGATTGCGGTAGTACTTCTCGGGTGAAATCAGCGTCACCGTACTGAGCTTGCCCAGATCCCCACCAACACTGACGAAAATACGCACCGGTTGCGTCCCCGCTTTGACGGGGGAAGCGGTGAATTCGAGTTGGGCTGTGTTGAACTTGCCCATGCGGCCCGGTGCACTACCGACAACCTTAAAATTTCGGTAGAGTTTGCCCAGTTCTCCTCTGGAGAAACTCTGAATATAGGTCCGGCCAATCTGGTCCAATTGCTTGCGGGTGGCGGGTTTGCCGTCATCACGTTGCTTGGGGCGGTCTTCTACATTGACCGTAATGAGGGCCTTACTCGTGGATTGAAAAAGTGAAACCTGACCGAGCTGTTTCGTGGATTCGTAAAGCTGCCAGCCCGGTGGTGGAGTGAACTGGTAGCCCAGGATGAAGTCTTGATAAGGTTTGGTCTGCGCACTGGCTCCACTCGCGCCCAACAGCAGAGCTACCAGAATGAAGCCACACCAGGCCGCAACTACCTGCTGCAGTGGGTGATTCTCAGGAGCACGTTTGCTCAGTTGTGGTGCCATCGTTATGAAGCGCTAGGACAGGGGTATCCTAGCAAAACCAGCACCAAGCGCACAAAAATGCCGCCATCGATGTCGATAGCGGCACTTGTCTTCATTCAGGCTACTGCGGCTTCAACAGGGTGATGCGGCCGGTACCGGTGCTGAGATTAACCAGTTCGATGACGTAGACGTTGCCGTTGCTGATGTCCTCAATCAGATCGAGCGGGTTTGTTAGACCGGTGGCGATCTGGGTGACAGCCGAAACGTTACCGCTGGAATTGAGCGTCAGAGCCAGGACATCGTCCCCGGCGCTGTACTCAGCCACGAGTAGTTTGCCCGCGAGCGCCCCGCCAAAGGTTCCGCTCATGTACTCGATGACTCCATTAGGCGAACGGTTACGACCAAAGTTCCAGGCAAAGAACCGGTAGTTTGTATCGGGCTGCACGCCCACCGAGTACCCGACGTTGGAACCCTCCGCGACCACCTCGGCAGGATCTACGCCGCTGGTTGGGTTGGCGCCATTCATGGCGTACTCATCCCGCAGCGGGTTGGGATGACCGTAATAGCCACTCTGTACGACTTTGAACAGAAAGTCGTCCTGAGTTGGAGCGCCGAGCACGGCCGGGACGCTGGGCGTCACTCCCGTGGGTGAGGCCGGCGTGTTGCCGTTTGCAGCACTGCCGTTGGCGGGCGTATACAGAGAACCATTACTGTGCCAGACCAAGTCGTAGGCGTTGCGCACGCCGGTCGCGTAGATCTTGACCGGGGCGTTGGAAGCGAAGGGGTTGTAGCTGCCTGCTATTCCCTCGTAGCTCTCAGTCTGCACATTGATGGGCAGGCCCGAGGTGCGCCTGGGATCGATCTGAAGGACAGAGGCGCTGAGCAACCGCTCCTGCCGGTTGGCCCAGGCATCATCGGGGGCACCCATGGCACTGTTGCTACCCTGAGCCATGTACAGCTTGCCATCGGGTCCAAAGGCCAGACTGTTGGAGAGATGGTCCTTAGCCGAGCGTGGCAACCCGACAATGTAGTTCTGGATTGTAACGGTCGAACCACCGACGTTCAACTTGGAGATCTTGCCTGTAAAGTCCTTGGCAGGTTGAGGGTAGATGGGATCGTTGTGCGAGATCCATAGCACACTCGGGTTTTCAGGATCAAAGACGAGACCGATGATGGCACGTCCTGCCAATCCCGAAATTGAGAGCGTTTCAAGGTTTGACAGAGTACCCTGACTATCGATAGTCCAGCGTCTGATTTTGCCGTCGGCGGCGGCGGCATACAGTTTGTTTCCATCAGGACTGATGGCGAGGCTGGTCAGCGCCGCACCGCTGTAGACCTGCGACTTACCGAAGCTCACGCCGGTCGTGGAGCCGACGCTGGTGGTCGATCCGGTGGTAAAAGTCAGGCTGTGGGCGATGAAGGCGGAACCGGCCTGGTCTCTGACCTTGTCGGTGATCTGGACGGTGTAGTTGGTGTTGGAGCTGAGGAGCGCACTGGGCTGGTAGACAATCGTGTCGCCGCCGCCGCTGGTGTTGACGGTGCCCGAGACACTGACGCCATCACTGGTGCGGAAGAGCTTGACGTTAGTGGTGTTGAGTGTGGTCTCTTCTACCCCGGCGCCTGTATTCGGCAAGGAGACATCGGCGATCACGGCGGCGTTACGCACGACACCCGTTGCCCCGGACGAGGGCGAAGTACCCGTCACAGTTGGCCGCATGCGCGGCACCATGTTGCCCGGGACGATATCAACGTAGTTAATCTTGGTGTTGGTACCGCCTCCGGCATCCACGGTCAGTCTGCCGTCGCTGACCTCCACCACGATGCTTGCCTTCTTGTACTCCTGGCTGGAGTTGCCCTGGAAGAGGTCGATGGCATTGACGCCCTCAACATTGATCGAGTGGGTGCTGTCGTAAGGGGACTTGTCACCGACGCTCACGGTCGCCGTGTAAGTGCCGTTTGGCAGGGCATACTCCCAGGCCGCAGGGGTCTTGACTGCCGTCGTGCTGGAGCTACTGGGCGGGAATTGCATGTGAATTAGGGTATCGAGGCGCTGGTCGATACCCGAACGGTTACGGTCGCGCGAGTTGGGTACGACGCTCAGAGGTGTGGTCGTTGGGTTGCTGATGCTGTCTTCACGCACCCAGCCAAAGCTGCCCCGTGTGCCGTAGGCTTGGCCGATATCTTCGCGGTAGCCGGCCGGAATGGTTGAGGTGTCCGGCTGGAAGTTGATCCGCGTGCCGTATTGGATGCCAAAACTGCCGTAGGTCACGGTGACATTCGCGGCGGTACTCGTGGAGGCGACGATGCCTGCCCGTACCGTGGCATCCCCGTCAAAGAAGAATGTGTTCGGGCCGGGCGCGAACTGCTGGCTCAAAGTAACAGGGGGGGCGGTGCTGTTATTGAGGCGGTAGGCCGCTGTGATGATCCCAGTGCTCGGGTCACCGCTGATGGATAGTTCCAGGTCGGTGATGTTTGCCCAGTCAAGGTTGGTGACCTGGGATCCCGTACTGGTCGTGCCGATAGGAGAATTTTCCCCGTTCTGTTCCTGGTAAAATTGCAGGCCCAGGCGGCCGGTGCCGTTACCAGTGTTGAGGATGACAAACTTGACGTAGTTGTCCTCGCTGGTGCCCAGGTAGATACCGGCTTGCTGATAAGCGGTGTTCAGATTGGTGAACGGTCCTTTCAGACGCGCTCTGATCTTGAAGGGATGGTTTGAAGCGGCCGGCACCTGTAGCGCGTTCTTGAGGTTGTCAGTACCAGCGTCTCCCTGGGTCGCGGTGATTTTGAGTATGCCGTTACCGGGAGTGAGGTTGATCAGACTGGGGTTGTACTGGGTACCGAGACTGTTGGGCTGAACAGAGGAAAAACCAGTCCCCTCTCCGTCCTTGTCGGCGATCGTACCGGGAACGGCCGCATCGAATTCGAGGGCAAAGTTGGACGGAACTGTCTGGGCAAAAACGGCCTCGGTTATACCCAAAAGGACAAAGACCGGCGCAATAACTGAGATGACTAAACGAAAGACTTTCTTACGCAACATAGGAAGTTATCCTCAAGCAGGGGGAGATTGAACAGCAGGCTGCTGTTTGAAGATGATCTTTTGGTAGCACCTCGTAAAATCGCAATCAATTTTTGAAAATTATTGCGATGTTATGAAAGCAACGCCAAATCGGTATAGCCCACACGACTCTTAAGGCGGTGTAGGGAGACTAGGGAGAAAAAATAACGAAAAGAAGGGAGTAGTGAAGCATTTCAAACGAATTGCAAAACTCCCACCTAAGTTTACACATCTCCGGTGGTCATGCTATCCACAAGTACTCGGCAGACGGTCGAGATTGAAGCTCGACCAATAGGCACTGCACGTATACAAAAAGGTTCAGTGGAAGATTTCATTAGCCATAGTATCTGGAGGGGATACAGAAATTTTATCAGAAGCTATGCTTTTCACAAGCGTAGCTCGGTATAGAATTATACGCCTTATGACATTTTGCAGTTAAAATCCATGCTCACGAGCAGATTAGCAAGGACAATAACCAAAAACTGTCTTAGGAACAACATGCATTTTTCCTCAGAATGTGTTGCTTTGACAAGTTTGTGATGCCTGAATACTGGTTAACAGCGCCTAAATCAGCAGTCTCGTCTGCGATCACGCTCAAATGTTAGAAGCTATCTAAGTCATCGTGTATCGCTCAGCTGTAGCTACAGTCTTTAAGTTTATTTTTTCTGTGTAGCCAGGGGATCAGGAATATCAGCAGTAGGGGCCTCGAAAGTGCCGGTGAGAACATATTGAAGCCGGTGCTTCAACCAGATGATGAACTGAGGGTCAGTGGAGACAATCGCAGCGGCAGGATGAGGACATCGACGACGCAAGTTTGCAAGTGCAGGCGCTTCCAAAAATTGAGGGCGGCACACTAGCCAGAAGTCGATCGGTTTATTCTGTGCGAGGTAGTGGCGTGTGCGTTCTTCGAGGACTTCAGCCAGGGGTTCTTCCTCGGTCAAGAATCGTTCGCTTGCAAGTAGGAAATAGTAAGTTTTTGTCATAGTAACTCGTCTTGTATCCGCTCCTCTGAGCAGGTCATTTTCACCCGGATCTGGCGATTGCGCGGACCATCAAACTCAACCAGAAAACAGCGTTGCCAGGTACCCATCAACAGTTGTCCCTCTTCTACGCAGAGCCTGAGTGAACTGCCGATCAGGCTGGTTTTAATGTGAGCGGGTGAATTGCCTTCCCAGTGCTTGTAGTCCGGGCTCTGGGGAGCAAGCCGCTCAAGTGCTAAAAGTAAATCATCAAGCACGTCCGGGTCATCACCTTCGTTAAGTGTGAGGCCGCAGGTGGTGTGCGGGCAAAAGACATCAAGGCTGCCTGAGTGCATCTTGGCCGAATGGACCAGGGCTTGCAGTTGCTCGGTAATATCAACGCATTCGCATTGCCGGTAGGTCTCGATGGGAATCAGCATCCGTTGCCGCGATGAACGATACGCATCCTAACTCAGCCGCAGTCCGCTCTAAAATAGAGACCTGCCCGCCCTAGCCACTTAACTACCTTGCAATACCTGGATTCTTTTGATGTCGTTGTTGTCGGTGCCGGACATAGCGGCTGTGAAGCTGCCCTGGCCAGTGCGCGCCTTGGCTGCCGTACACTGCTCATCACGATGAACCTCGATACGATTGCCTGGCAGCCTTGTAACCCGGCAGTAGGCGGACCGGCAAAGTCCCAACTCGTCCACGAGATTGACGCCTTGGGGGGCGAGATGGGTAAGGTCACAGACCGAACCTATCTTCAAAAGCGTGTGCTCAATAGCTCACGGGGACCGGCGGTCTGGGCTCTGCGCGCCCAGACTGACAAGCGCGAATATGCCCGTACTATGAAGCAGGTTCTCGAGGCGACCCCCAATCTGACCCTGCGCCAGGGCATGATCACCGATATTCATCTCGACGCCAACGATACGGTCATCGGGGTGAGCACCTACTTTGATATCCATTTCGCCTGCCGGGCGGTGATCCTCACAACCGGGACATTTTTGGCCGGCCGGATCTGGATTGGCCGCAAGTCGATGGGTGCCGGACGGGCGGGCGAATTTCCGGCTGAGGGGCTGAGTGATACCCTCAGGCAACTTGGCTTCGAGACCGGGCGGCTCAAGACGGGCACCCCGGCACGAGTCGATCGCCGCTCGGTCGATTACTCGCGTATGGAGGTCCAGCCTCCCGATGATGAGGTGCGCTGGTTTTCGTTCGACCCACGTAACCGCATCGAGCGCGAGCAACTCAACTGCTACCTGACGCGTACTACCGAGAAGACCCATCAACTCATTCGCGAAAACCTCCATCTCTCCCCCATGTACAGTGGCGATATCGACGCGACCGGCCCACGGTACTGCCCGAGCATCGAGGACAAGGTCGTCCGCTTTGCCGATAAATCGAGCCATCAGATTTTCATCGAGCCGGAGGGCCGTGACAGTCTCGAACTCTACATCCAGGGCTTCTCAACCTCTCTGCCCGAGGCTGTCCAGATTCAGCTGCTGCGTACCCTGCCGGGGCTTGAAGACTGTGTGATGCTCAGACCTGCCTACGCGGTCGAATACGACTACCTGCCTGCCACCCAATGTGCGCCCACCTTAATGACCAAGCGGGTAAGCGGGCTTTTTTGCGCCGGGCAGATCAACGGCACGACGGGTTACGAGGAAGCTGCGGCCCAGGGACTCGTAGCCGGGGTCAACAGTGCCCGTCTAGTGCGCGGAGAGCCGCTGATGACCTTTATCCGCGAGTCCTCTTATGTCGGCACGCTCATTGACGACCTGGTTACCAAAGAGATTCGCGAACCTTACCGCATGTTAACCAGCCGCTCTGAATACCGGTTGGTGTTGCGCTCCGACAACGCCGACCGCCGCCTCACTCCCCTGGGACGAGAGATTGGCCTCATTGACGATGAGCGTTGGCGGCTGTTTGAGCAGAAGGTCAGTGCCATTGCAGCGGAGCGCACCCGTCTCGAGACGACCCGTCTCAATGCGAGTGTCTTGCCTGATTACCTACACATCAGGGGTTCGATCACGCTGGCTGAGCTGTTGCGCCGACCGGGCCTGCACTACGCCGACCTCACCGGCTCGGGCTGGAGCAATTGCGAGGTGTCCACTGAGGTTGCCGAGGCGACTGAAATCGACATCAAATACCACGGATACATCGGGCGCCAGAACGAGCAAATAGAGCGCAACAGCAAACAACTCAACCGGACAATCCCCGAGGGCCTTGATTATCACACTCTGGTGACCCTCTCCAAGGAAAGCCGTGAAAAGCTCACTCGCATTCAACCCCGGACGATCGGGCAGGCAAGTCGGGTTGGAGGAGTCAGCCCTGCCGACATCAATGCGTTGCTGATTTACCTCGAGGTGCAACGCCCACGAACGAGCAATTATTAGCTACAGACTTCCCCTGCTTGGAGGATAAAATTTGGTTCAGGGTTTACACTCCAAAGCCGGGCCATCTATACTGCTAAGAGGTGAGGAGTGAATGGGAGAGGGACACAGGACGAAACGCGGACAGTCCTGTGTCCCTCTTTTATTGCGCCTATGTAAGATTTTGCAATCGGCCCCGCATCGCCTAGAATAAGAAAAGCGGAGACGCATGTTTCCGTTCACTCCTCACACCATGTTCCGCCTGGAGCGATTCAGGCGGTTTTTCATTTGCCTGCTACAAGGCCTAAACCTGCCAAACCAAGGTAGCGGCAGGCCCACTATTTAAGGTAAGATCAGGCATAAACACTCAACACGATAGGAGCATCGAGGACATGTCATCTGCATCTCCAGTCAGTGACTCGACCTTCAAAAATGAGGTTCTCGATAGCGAATTGCCAGTACTTGTCGATTTTTGGGCTCCCTGGTGTGGTCCCTGTCGGATGGTTGCACCAGTAGTAGAAGAAATTGCTCAGCAGTACGACGGCAAACTCAAAGTCGTCAAGGTAAACACCGACGAGAACCCCCAGGTCGCAAGCCAGTACGGTATTCGCAGCATCCCTACCTTGATGGTATTTAAGGGAGGCGTCAAAGTGGATATGGTTGTCGGTGCGGTTCCCAAGACGACGCTTGCGACAACCCTTGAGAAGCACATGTAGGAAATTGAGCCGTTGGCAACCGTCGCACTTGAGCCCAGCTTCCAGGCCGAGAGAGAACTGCTCAGCACATCTCGCGTGGGTATTACAGACACGACTTTCCGAGATGCGCATCAATCGCTCCTGGCAACGCGCATGACCACTGCCCAGATGGTACCGGTGGCGGCCCGTATGAACTCGATTGGCTTTCATTCGATGGAAGTCTGGGGTGGTGCGACGTTCGATGCTTGCATACGCTTTTTGGGTGAGGACCCCTGGGAGCGCCTAAAAGTGTTGCGCCGGGCTATGCCGGACACTCGCCTGCAAATGCTTGTACGCGGGCAAAACTTGCTGGGCTACCATCACTACCCCGATGATATTGTTCGCAGGTTCATCCGCAGGTCAGTGGCAAGCGGCATCGATATCATTCGAACTTTCGACGCGCTCAACGACCTGCGCAATATGCGCTCGACTATTGATGCGGGTAAAGAGTGTGGAGCCCATGTGCAGGGGACACTTGTCTACACGGTCAGTCCCATTCATGACCTCGAGCACTACCTGTCCAGTGCCCGCGAATTAGCTGGGTTCGGTATTGACTCGCTGTGCATCAAAGACATGGCCGGGTTGTTGAAGCCCGATGCCGCGCGCAGTCTAGTCCAGGGATTACGTTCGGTTGTTGGAGCATTACCCATCCAGTTGCACTCGCACTCGTTGTCGGGGATGGCCTCGATGAGTTACTGGGAGGCCATCCAGGCGGGTGCGAACGTCATCGACACGGCTATTTCGCCTCTGGCCTTCGGTTCGAGCCAGCCCGCGACCGAAACCATGGTCGTCGTCCTCAAGGGCACGCCCTACGAAACGGGCCTCGATATCGACGCGCTCGTGGATGTGGCCGAGTATTTTGAACGGATCTTTCGCGATGCGGGTAACGCTCCGATTCGGCAGACGATTATTGATACGCGCGTTCTTTCCCATCAAGTACCTGGTGGGATGATTACCAATTTGCTGGCCCAACTTGACCAGCAACGGGCCTCCCACCGCCTGCAAGAGGTTCTGCGCGAGTTGCCCAAGGTCCGGGCCGATTTTGGCTATCCGCCGCTTGTTACTCCCACAAGTCAGATCGTCGGTACTCAGGCGGTCATGAACGTCCTGCTCGGTGAGCGCTACAAGATCTTGCCCGAGGAAGTACGTTCATACCTACTTGGCTACTATGGCCGGCCCCCGGCTCCTGTTTGCGAGCATCTATTGGCTCGGGTCATTGCCGAGGGTGGAGTACCGATTACCCAGCGTCCTGCTGACACGCTCGAACCTGGCTGGGACCGCGCCAAGGCTGAGAGCGCACCCTGGGCTACATCCGAGGAGGACATCCTTATCTATGCCCTCTTCCCGAAAGTAGCGCTCAATTTCTTGCAGCAGAGGCACAGCAAGTCCGAGGACAAACTTACCCCAGTGAGACTTCCCGGTTTGCAGGAGGTCGCACATCTGGTTCGTGGTTTCGTTGCTGCGCCAAATATTGAGCATTTTGAGTGTGAGAGCGGCAAGCTCAAGATCCGGCTTTCCCGTACCTGAGAGAGGTCGTCTTGCTTGAACGTGTGGTACTTCAGCGTCTTGCCCGGGATGTAGCCCGTGACCC
>JACMIX010000018.1 GCA_014380935.1 Gloeobacterales cyanobacterium ES-bin-141
ATTGACAAAGCCCAACAAGACGTCCAAGGAGAGCATGGGTCAGCTCGAAAACTAGCTGATATCTTAGCCTGAGTGCTCGGGCAATCGGTCTGCTGTCTTCTGACTCGATTCGCTGTTCGTCTTCGTACGCCAGTAGGTCACAAGCGCCAGATTCAGGGTCTTGCTCAAGAAGTACAGACCCGTGATGATCACAAACGTTACTACCATCACCAGTACCGGCCTTTTGGCCACCAACTCATCCAGGACCGTGTTGGTAAGACTATCTAGCTGGGTGAGCAGGTCCCAGCTGTTGAAGCGCTCAAACCGGCCCAGATAAATACCCACGGCGTTGAGAGCGTGCAGAACCAATTCGGTTGAGAGGACTGCCCAGGCAAAGCCCTGGCGCTTCAAGTAGTCTCCCAGGTACATCAAGGACAGCACATACGCCTGAAACCCGACCAGGACAAACAGAAAATACTTGGGAATGACAACCAGGCTAATGATCCAGACCGATTGGTACCGCCCGCGGATATCCTCGATGAGGTGAATGACATCGGTCAGCACATAGGGGGCATTGGGCAGGAAAGCCAGGAAAACAAGGACCCCCGACCACCAGAGGAACGTGCGGGTGCGGGAGCCGCGAAAAAGCCAGAGGCTCAATCCAAACGGCACCAGGGCCAAGAACAAGTTCCAACCCATCCAGCGGTTGTTGTCCTGCAGAGCGGACAAGATTCGCTCACTCCAGAGGGCTATTTGATCCATCAGGCAGTACCGGGCATATCTGTTCCCGAGATAGCACAGGTTGCACCGTTCTGCCTCACTGATACGTACGCACACTCAACAGTCGTACTCGGCCCGTAGGGCACAGTAGGCGACCCGTGCCGCCGCTGCTTGTGCCAGCTTTTTAGTACGACCTCCGCCCTCACCCCAGCAACGGTCCTTCAACCAGACAGTACAGGTAAAGTGCGGGCCTGTTGTTGTCCCGTCGCTCACTCGGTAGTCCGGCAGCAGGCTGAAATATTTTTGGGTGAATTCCTGTAGGGCGGTCCGGTAATTGCCCCGGACCGGGTCTGCCAGGACTGCTGCTGCCAGGGCATCGAGTCTGGGCAGTAGCCAGGGGCGGATGAGTTCTGCATTGCCTGTACTGAGATAGAGGGCTGCCAGGAACGCTTCAAAGCTAGCGGCCAGACGGGAGGTTTCTCCCCCCGCATCTTCTGAGCCACCCACTTTTAAATAAGCGTCCAGACGATACTCCCGGGCAAGCCCGGACAGCACCCGATCACTGACCAGGACGGAGCGCACGGCAGTCAGCTCCCCCACCGGTAGGTGAGCATATTTTTGCCAGAGAAATTCGGTTGCCAGCAGGCGTACGACCTCATCGCCCAGAAACTCCAACCGGTCATTGTGGTAGTCGCTATCTCCTCCACAGTAAGAGGGATGAATCAAGGACTGGTCGAGCAATGCCCAGTTGATTGAGGCTGTCTGCCGCGGCTGCACCAGACCCTGAATCAATTGCTTCAACTGTGCCTGGCGAGAGAGTATGACTTGCTCGCCGGTTGTCTCAGGCTGATGGCTCACGTACGACCTCCAGCCGATATTCATAACGGTCCGTGCCTGCTGTGCCCACACGCCGGAAGCCTATCCGTTCGTAGAAGCGGATGGCTTTCAGGTTACTGCGCAGGACTGTGAGAGTACAGCAACGCACTTTCTCCCGCACGAGCAGGTCGTAAGTAAGCCACCAGAGAGCTGAGCCGATCCCCTGGCCCTGGGCATCGGGCGCAACGTAAAAGCGCAGGATGTGCGCAGGCCTTGAGACCATCACCTGCAAAAAACCGACCAGGCGACCGTGCATGTCCTCTGCCACCCAGAAACAGCTACCCGGTTGGGTGGTGGAGTGCTCCAGGGAGTCGGGGCTGTAGGCGTGCTGTAAAAACCACTCGATGTAGGCATCGCTGAGATGGCCACGGTAAGTAGACCACCAGCAAAGTGCTGCCAGTTCCCGCAAGGCTTCCATGTCTGTGGCCACAAACGGGCGCAAGTCCACCGGACCCGTGACAGCCGCGAGCATCGCGCGTCCGTGCCGACGTTCCACTCCCTTGTCCGAGCAGCGCTGCCGCAGTTGGCTAATCGAGCACCCTGTCAGCGGATGCCGCCAATCGGGTGCAATCTCGGCTAGAGGCACTAACACAAAAGCCCGCTCAGTCATGTGGGGATGAGGAACGGTTATCTTGCCTGTCAGTACACGCTCGTCGTACAGCAGCAGATCGAGGTCCAGGGTCCGGGCACCCCAGTGTTCGGTACGCTGGCGATGCCAGTCTGCCTCGCGCTGATGTAGTTCACGCAAGAGATGCTCCGGTTCGAGCGTCGTCTCAAGGGTCAGGCAGGCATTGAGATACGGAGGCTGAACAGGGCCAATCGGCTCGGTCTCGTACCAGCTGGAGATGGCCGTGACGCGCATGTCCCGCTGCGAGTCGGGACAATGCAGCGAGCGTACCGCGCAGGTCAGCGTGGCAAGTCGTGGACCCAGGTTTGCTCCCAGGGAAACGGCTGCACGAGGCATAACGAGTTGACCCCCCATTTTTCCCCAGGATATAGTCGGGAGAGTAGCGTTTGACACTGTCTTTTATCACGAGGAGCGTGTGGCACTCCTGCAAGACTTGTTCTCGACTGCCAGACCCGTGATTGGCGTCGTTCACCTCCTTCCATTACCGACTTCCCCCAGGTGGGCGGGATCGCTCGAAACCGTTCTTACCCGTGCTGAGCAAGAGGCAACTGCCCTCGCAAGCGGAGGCGTCAACGGGATCATCATTGAAAACTACTTTGATGCGCCCTTTGTCCCTGCCCAGGTAGACCCTGCCGTGGTGAGCGCCATGAGTCTGGTGGTCAAACGGGTGATGCGACATGTGACAATCCCCGTGGGTATCAACGTCCTGCGCAATGACGCTCGGGCTGCCCTGGCGATTAGTGCCTGTACCGGGGCACAATTTATTCGCGTCAATGTGCTGACCGGTGCCATGGTCACCGATCAGGGCATTATTGAAGGCGAGGCACACAAGATCTTGCGTTATCGGCGCGAACTGGGCACCAGTACGCTAATCTTTGCCGATATCCTGGTCAAGCACGGTACACCACTCGGGCCGACCAGCGTTCACCAGGCAACCCGAGACACAGTTGAACGCGGGCTCGCGGACGCGGTGATTCTCTCAGGAGCGGCAACTGGTGATCCGCCCGGGCTGGAGGACCTCGAAGCAGCTCGGTCCGCAGTACCCGGCTGCCCTGTCTTGATTGGTTCAGGTGCAACTATCGAGAACGTGAACCGTTTGCTGGCCCTGGGCGATGGTGTGATCGTGGCAAGTGCGCTCAAGCGCCATGGACAGATAGATCAACCCATTGACCCTCAGCGCGCACGCCGATTCGTTGAAGCAGTGGGATATGCCGGGGTCAATGGCCTGCCTATCGGTCACGCACCAGCCGAACTCGAACTCGGGGGTGCCGGATTTCCAACTCTGACGCCCCAATAGTTGCTGTTCCCTGCATCCACCCAACGCACAATCACCATCTGGCTTCGTTTTGGCATCAGTAAGGGCACGCAGCAGCGTGCCCCTACAGTTCCAAACACCCAGCGTATGTAGAGGCACGCTGCTGCATGCCCTCACCCACCTGACGCACAACCACCATCTGACTTCGTTCACTCACAAATAAGGGCAAGCCTCAGCCTGCCCCAACAGTTCTTGAACTTGTGACTCGCACGTTACTGCAAGGTGAAGGTGAAGGGTACCCGTACCCAAGAACCCTGGGCCACCTCTCCGCGCCGGGCAGGCTCGAATCGCCAACCCCGCAAAGCCGCAATCGCCGCCTCGTCGAGTTCTCCGTGACCAGACGACTTGACCACTTTTACCTCGCCAATCGAGCCATCTTCCTTGATGTAGGCACTCAGCAATACCCGCCCTTCCCAGTTATTCTGCTGGGCTATCTCGGGATAGTCGGGCTGCTGTTTGCTGCCGAGCTTCGCCTTGGCCTCAATCAGCGGTGGTGGCGGTGGCAGCGGCACTTCTACCGTATCCGTCCCACCCGTACCGCCTACTACCCCCTCGCGAGTCGCACCGGCTTGTTCCTCTCCACCAATCTCCGTGCCTGTCAGCCCCCGCGAACCAGCCATCTGCACGTCCGATACTGTACCGGCATCGGTTGGGGTCGGGGCTTTGCTGCTCAGGAGCGTCCGCGATGCGGTCGCTTTGGGAGGAGCACTTTGTTGCTTGACGGGCTTGGCGACCGTCTTCTTGGGTTCCTCCTTGGGTTTGGGCGGCGGTTCCTTGACCACGGGCTTGGGAATAGGCGGCTTCTTGAGCGTTTCTATCATCACCAGAGTCTGCGGC
>JACMIX010000019.1 GCA_014380935.1 Gloeobacterales cyanobacterium ES-bin-141
ATCCCAGGCTATCGGTTAAAGCCCGACCAGTTTTGCGCTCAGCTCCCACAGGCGCTTTGCCTTGTCATCGTCACTCGCCTCGGCCGAGACCTCCTCGGCAAACGGCTCGCCGTTTTTTTTCTGTCTCTTTCCCCAGCTCCAATAGACGCCTGAACGGTTGAATTCGGGCGTGGTCGCAACCTGTGCGACTCTCCTGCCTGCTTGCTCTTCTGACACAAAGCCCCCGGTCACGTATTTCTGGAACACCGGGAAGAGAACCTGAAACAGGCGCGGCGACTCCCGGAACAGGGCCGAGGTTGCAACACAGCCGGGGTAGAGGGAACTGAAGGTGATGCCGTGCGACCGGTGGTACCGTTTGTGCAGTTCTTTCATGGTCAGCAGGTTGCAGACCTTGCTGTCCTTGTAGGCTTTGACGGGGTTGAACTTGCCGTCGTCGATCATAGTGTGGGTCTCTTTGAATCCTGCCGCGAGACCTTGCAGGTCTCCCAGGTCGGGACGCGGTGGGATACTGCCTCCGAGTTCTTTGGGGTTGTGGGTGACAGTCCCCAGGATGACCAATCTTGGGTCTGGAGAGGATGCGTGCTTCAAGTCTTCGAGCAAGAGGTTGCAGAGGAGGAAGTGCCCGAGATGGTTTGTACCGACGCTCAGTTCAAACCCCTCGGCAGTTCGTCTCGGCTCGCGGGATGTGGGTGTGTACACGGCGGCGTTGCACACCAGGGAGTCGAGGGACCAGCCGCCTTCGCGGAGGTCGTGTACGAACTTGTGTACACTCGTCAGGCTGGCCAGGTCGAGGTGCATCACCGTATAGGCATCCCGCATGCCCACCGACTGGGCGGCGTTTTGCGCTTTGGCCAGGTCCCGGCAGGCCATCACCACGTGCCACCGGCCTGACTCGCTGAGTACTTTCGCCGCCTGTAGACCGATTCCCGAGGAGGCACCCGTGATTACAACTGTTGGCTTTTGATGTTTCATATCTTTCAGCATTGCTCAGATCCGGGCAAATCTGCTTTTCTTTGAAGGTTACTACAGTTTGGAGGTAGCCAGGCTAACACTGTGGCGAAGGATCAGTGGCAGTCGAGCCTGAAAAAAACATACTTCAGCTTCAAGACAAAGGAGAAACGTTTCGGTGATTCTGGTCGACACTAACCTGCTTGTATATGCACACTGCAAGGCACTTCAGGTTTCACGCTCGTGGTCACGAACGAAAGCTTTAACCCACTGCTGAATCACCCGTTTGGTCTGCTGTCGCCGACAAAAGGTGACAGCTCACGCAGGACCTGCCGTTGGGTATCGGTGAGAATTTCCGGGTGCATCCTTGTCAAGGATTGGTTCTACTGTCCCACAGTTGTCGGCGTGGTGATTTGATCCAGGATGTCACCAGATCACCAGGCTATCCCATTCATTTTCCTCGACCCTCCATTAAAGCGGTCGGTAGCAGCGGTAGTTCATGCTCGGGAAGATGTTGTCCACCATCTCGACTTTTTGCAACCACTCAGAATCGACCTTGCCTTCGTGAATCGAATCCCAGAGGCGGTTGAAGCGCAACAGGTGCGAGCGTGTCCGGCGGACTGCATAGGGGACCATCGTGCCCGTGCGCATGATGAAGGCCCAGTCGGAGGATTGGGCGAGCAACACCTCGCGGGCCGCCTGGTTGAGCACCCGCCACTCCAGTTCATCGGCGGGTTCGCGCCGGGCAAGCTCGATCATCCGCTCGGTGGCCTTGTGCAGGTGAGGGTAGATCCAGGCGTTGGTCTGGTTGAGCCAGAACTCGTGGAAACCCTTTGCCCCCCAACTTGATTGGGCCGGAAGACAGACCTGCTGAGTCGGGTTGCCCTGCAAATAGTCCGCCAGATTGGTCATCTGGAAGGTGCTCTGGTCGTAGTGGGACTTGCGGAACAGGTAGTCGAGGAACCATGGTCCCTCGTACCACCAGTGCCCGAACAGTTCCGCATCGTAGGGAGACACGACAATCGGCGGGCGACCCATCACCCCGTGCAGATACTCGATCTGCTTGAGGCGGTTGAACATGAAGTTCCCGGCGTGCTCGGCGGCTTTCTCGCGTGCCCAGTAGGGGTCGTAGAGACCCTTTTCGCTCAGGTCACCCGTGCGGGACGTGATTTTGTGATACTTGATCCCGACGTTTTTGCGGGTGCCGTTGGGCTGGATATAAGGCTTGATGTACTCGTACTCGGACTCGTAGCCCAGGTCCTTGTAAAACTCGCGGTACACCGGGTCCCCCGGGTAACCGACCTCCGAACTCCAGACCTGCTGCGAGGACTCGTGGTCGCGCGCGAAGGCCGCCACGCCCGCAGGTGCAAAGATGGGCGCGTAGGTACCGTAACGGGGTCGGGGTTTGGCATACAGAAGGCCGTGGGCGTCGGTGATGAAGTAGCGCAAGCCCACATCGGCGAGCATCCGCTCAAGCCCCGGATAATAGCCGCACTCGGGTAGCCAGATGCCGCTGGGCTGGCGCCCGAAATTCTCCGCGTAGTGATCGACAGCCGTCTTCAGCTGCGCCCAGACCGCCTGTGGGTACATCTGCATCAGGGGTAGATACCCGTGGGTGGCCCCGCAGGTCAGAATATCGAGATTGCCCGAGTCCTGAAAGATCTTGAAGGCCGCGACCAGGTCCCCCTGATAGCGATTCCAGGTCGTACGTGCGTTGCCGAAGTACTCCTCGTAGTGCCGCACCAGGTAGTTGAGGTGGCCGTGGTTCTTCGTCCGCTCCAGCTCTTTTTCAACCAGATCCTCAAGCATGTCCAGGTGCGCTTCGTACTTCTCTTGCAAGTAGGGATCGCGCAGCATCGAGACCAGGGGCGGCGTCATGGACATGGTGATCTTGAAGTCGATGCCGTCCGCTATCAGGCCCTCGAACATGTTGATGAGCGGGATATAAGTCTCGGTGATGGCTTCATAAAGCCATTCTTCTTCGAGAACATAATCGCTGCCGGGGTGGCGGACAAAAGGCAGGTGCGCGTGGAGGACGATTGCCAGGTAGCCTAGGCTCATGGTGGTTTCCAGAACAAGGTGGGTAGTCCAGGGTAGCTGCACAGAGAAGCTCCTGCTCCCCTGCGCAGATTGGACGCATCAGTAAACTTCGAGCTTGACCTCAGCCTTGGTATTGGTCTTGCGCAACGGGGTCTGGCGCATGAAGCGCATAGTGATAGCCCGGTTTTGCTCACCGTCCGCGGCTACTGCCTCGATTGGGAAGTTCATCATGCCGTCGGGGAAAGCGTACTGGAAGCGGAAGGTGCCGTCTGGCTCCAGCTGGATACGCTGCCCACCGATGGTCACGGTGGCGTCGGGCTCGGTCGCGCCGTAGATAATCAGTTCCGCTTCCGCAACCAGCCAGAAGCCCCGTGCCCGCTCGGGCGGGATCGACGCGGACATGCCGAGCGCCCCCGAGAACATTGACCCCGAGAACATACCAATACCGGACGGGAGGATGTAGGAACTGATCGCCATCTCGGAGATGGGCACCTGATGTTGCGAGTCGAACAGCGATCCGGCTACGGCTGCCTCTACACCACCCGCGTACTCGAAGAGTGCCTCGTGGGGGCCGATGCCGAGGGCACGACCAAGACCCGCTCGGGCCGCTGCCTGCGCCGCGTAGGGAGGAATCAGGTCGTAGACGGTTTTGCCGCGCAGGTCCATATCGAAGGGGACCGTGATGAAGCGGTCATCGATCCAGTCGGAAGGATAAACAGGCGGAACCTTGACTGACGCCGAGCGGGCCAGGATGAGCCATCTACCGTCGGCTGTGTGGTAGCCGATATCGACGACGAAGTCGCGGTCGCTGACCGGGATCGGCAGGTACCACTCACGCGCCATCTCGTCACAGGGAAACTCCTGCATGCTGTGGGCGTTGTAGCCGTCAAAATATACGTCGGTCACGTCGTAGAGGCGCAGGGTCAGCTGTTGTCCACCCTGGGCGCGCAACCCTTCTTTGTGCTCGTTGGGGATGTCCCAGTAGATGTAGGCCCACTGGGGATCGCGGGGCAAAATCATGATGCGGCTCTCGCCGTACCCACCCGGAAGGTCTCCCAGGTCGGCATCGAGGTCGGTGAGATCGCCGTTGTCGGCCATACCGGTGCTAAATTTGGCATCTTCCACTTCTGCTTGGGCCTCCAAACCGCGAGAACGTCGTTGGGTAAGTTGGTGTAGTTGGGCCTCTTGAATAGATTCAAGCAACTCCGCCTTAGTCATGCGGCTGTAGCGTGAGACCTTGTAGTACTGGGCGACAGCCCGCAACTGTCGGAGCGTCATTTCTTCAAGAGGTGGTTGTTCCTTCGGGGACATGAGACTCTCCCTTAGTGATGTCTGATTGGCTAAGACTGGTTTTGAACTCGATTTGAAAAGTAATTTGAGGTGATCTCAGTCGGGATCGTGTGTCTGCTCCTATGTTGACAGGGATTTATACCTAGATCAAGTCCCGTGATCCCAAAAGGGATCACGGAAAAGCATAATAGAACCCTGCGCCCCTTGCAGGACAGGAGATCTAATGTCTTACGAAGAAATTTCGGTCACAGACCTTAAAAGGCGACTGGACAGCGGGCTTGTGGGAGCACAACTCGTTGACGTACGAGAGGTATCAGAACTTGCCGCCTCAAAACTCGAGGGTGCCGTCAATTTGCCCCTCAG
Source organism: Gloeobacterales cyanobacterium ES-bin-141 (assembly GCA_014380935.1). Classification (GTDB taxonomy): domain Bacteria; phylum Cyanobacteriota; class Cyanobacteriia; order Gloeobacterales; family Gloeobacteraceae; genus JACMIX01. The sequence continues at coordinate 4,642 of JACMIX010000019.1, forward strand.
TCAGTTCCAGGAATGGTCCGGCAGGCTCGAAGAGTATCTCGATCCCGCTCTCGAAACGCTGGTGCTCTGTCACCACGGCATGCGCTCGGCTCAGATGTGCGGATATTTGCTTCAGCGCGGCTTCGAGAACGTCAAAAATGTCAGCGGCGGCATCGACGCCTATGCGCTCCACGCCGACCCGCGCGTGCCCCGCTATTAGAACCGCTACCTAGAGGTTGCCACCACGGGACTGCGGGTCACGCAAGGCCGGTTGCCGCTCGGCATCCGCGTCATCCCGGCCATATTCATAAGGCCCCTCGGTGATCACCGGCAGGTGCTCGAAGTTCTCGACCGGCGGAGGTGACGCAATCTGCCACTCGAGCCCGTAAGATCCCCAAGGGTTGTTCCCGGCTTTCGGACCCCAGAACCAGCTGTAGACCGCGTTGAATATAAATGGCACCGTCGAGATCCCGAGTGCAAAAGCACCCAGGCTCGTGATCAGGTTGAGTGTGGCAAACTCCGGTGCATACTGCGCGACGCGACGCGGCATCCCCAGAAGCCCTACCTGGTGCATGGGCAGAAAGGCCAGGTTCAGACCGACAAAGGTGGTCCAGAAGTGGATTTTACCCAGACCTTCGTTGAGCATGCGACCGGTAATTTTGGGGAACCAGTAGTACATGCCCGCGTAGATGCCGAGCACACTGCCGCCGAACAACACGTAGTGCAGGTGGGCAACGACGAAATAGGTGTTGGAGACATGGATATCTACGGGCACTGAGGCAAGCATGACGCCCGTGATTCCGCCCAGAACGAACATGCCAACGAAGCCCATGGCAAAGAGCATGGCACTGGTCAACCACAACTTGCCGCCCCAGACGGTCGCCACCCAGTTGAGGACTTTAACCCCGGTCGGCACGGCAATAATCATCGAAGTGATCATGAAGAACATGCGCATCCAGGCCGGTGTACCGCTGGTGAACATGTGGTGCACCCAGACCGAGAAACCGAGGACGGCAATCGCCAGGGTAGACAGGGCAATGACCTTGTAGCCAAACAGGGGCTTGCGGGCAAAGGTGGGCAAGATCTCCGAGATCATGCCCATGGCGGGCAGGATCATGATGTAGACCGCCGGATGGGAATAGAACCAGAACATGTGCTGGTAGATAATCGGGTCGCCGCCTTTGGCGGGATTGAAAAAGCCGGTGCCGGCATTGAGGTCGAAGCCGAGCAAGATGAGTGCTGCGACCAGCACCGGACCCGCGAGCAGAGTGATGAACGAAATGGTCAGCGTATTCCAGATGAAGATGGGCATGCGGAACAGCTCCATCCCTGGTGCCCGCATCGAGACAATCGTGACCACGAAGTTGATCGCCGCCAGGATGGACGAGGTGCCCAGCATGATCAGACTCACAATCCAGATGAACTGCCCGTTGTACCAGACCCCGGATTCGTTCTGAAGACTCAGGGGCGGGTACGCCCACCAGCCTGAGGCGGCAGGCCCTCCGGGTACGAAGTAGCTCGACAGGAGCAGCACGGCCGCCGGGGGAATAATCCAGAAGCTGAGCGCATTAAGCCTGGGAAAAGCCATGTCCCGTGCCCCAATCATCAACGGCACCAGGAAATTGCCAAAACCGGCCAGCACAGGAATGACCCACAGAAAGATCATCACCGTGGCGTGCAGCGTAAACAGACCGTTGTAAGTACCAGGCTCGACGATGTTCGTATCGGGTGTGGCAAGCTCTGCCCGGATGATCATTGCCTCCAAACCGCCGACCAAATAGAAGAAAAAGGTTGTGACCAAGTACTGGATTCCAATCACCTTGTGGTCGGTACTGAAGCCGAAGTATTGGCGCCAGTCTGAGCCAGGGTCGTTTTGGACATCCCTATCGGTGATCTGAACCATGCCAGGCATCCCTTGGATTACGTGCGCAGCCTAACTCACACAGGCGGGTCATGGCGCTGAGATTTAATGAAATTATCAACCTCTCGAACAGCCACCACCCTCAATTGCGGGGCTGCTGCAGATCGTTAACTGTCGTGTTGTGTATACCGAATTCATAGCCCAGCTGGCCACCAAGCTCACCCTGCACTAGCATCAAGCCGACAACCAGAATAGTAGTGAGCAGGTAGCTCCACTGCACCTGCGCGCCTTGACCGCGGCGCCAGATATAACGCTGTAGTCCCCTCCAGATGGCCAGTAGCACGATGAACGTCAGCAGCAACACACCCCCCAAACCGTGCAGGAGCATCGTGTCGTAAGCACTCAACCCCCAGGCGCTCGTACCCTCGGGTACGCGGGCGAGGAAAAGCTCGAAAAATCCCACGGCGACAGTCAAGAAGGTCATCCCCGCAGCTGCGACAAGATTCCACCAGCCCACATCGTAGAGACTTTCCCGACCGATGGGCAGCTTGAACACGAACGAGCTGTCCTGGCGGTAGAGCGTTGCCAGGATATCAAAGAGAACTGCAACCAGAAACAACCCAATCGTGAAATGGACCAGCATCGGGTGGATGGGTACCGGGTAAGGCAATTCGTTCAGCCCAAGTTCTAGACCGAGTACGTTCACGGGACATTGCCTCCCTTGAGTTGGGCTTGAACCGCGGGTTTGACATGTAGCCCGTGAATCCAGGAGAGCTGGGTGCCAAGCAAAACCTGGTAAAAGACCAGCGACACCACCAGTACACCTGCACCCAGGTAAGGAACTGACAGCTTCAGGGGATCACGGTTGCGTTGAATACCGCGCCACAGCGCCAGAACCACCAACACAACCGATAAAGCCCAGCCAATGATGGTGTGCTGGTTGAGGACCGACTGTGCTTGCTCGGAAACATTGGCAAGCCCTGCTTCGAGCTGCCCGAACAGAACAGCGACCAGGATGGCAGCGGTCGCCACCACCAGGTTCCACCAGCCCAGGTTGAGCAGGCTGCGCCGCTTGGTTAGCATGCCGATCAGGTCGAAGACCACCGAGAAGACGACCATCGCAATGACAAAATGCACCACGATGGGATGGATAGGAGCTTCTAGAGGAGGAGGATAGGGAAGATTGTATTCATTCAGCGCCAGGGCCGCCGGGCTCAACATGCGCTACTCCTTAGCAATGTCAGACATATATTGGTGGCCTGTACATTGCCACATGTCTATAGAGAAACTTTTCAGCCCACTCCCCAACATCAGCCTCAGGGGATAGATCCAGAGCAGCAATTACCTGTCCACGAGTCAGTCCGCCTTTTACAAAGTGCAATTTGAGCTCATTGGTGTAGATCATCTCGTGGACCTTCCAGAGTCCGGGTAATCCGTTCTCAGCCATTGCAAGGACTCTTCGAGCTGTTGGAAGATAATTTTTCGGTCGCGCCCGTGGTGCAGACTCTGCCAAGCAGGAGCGATTATCGCAGTGAGATGTGCATACCGAATGTGCATATCTCACTGCGGCAACGAAGCTGGACACTCTTCTAGGCTCAGGTTTTTGATGGGGTAATCAACGTGCAACTACCCAATCTACGTGAACTTCTCCCGGGCTCTCGCGCTCAACACCCCAGCCAAAGTGTCCCAATGCTGTGGAAGTGTTGTCCACCGCCTCCAGCAAAGGAGTACCTGCCATACCCTCCTTAGCCAGGTAGATCCGGATTAACCCCTGTTCCCCGTCACGCTTGATCTCCAGGCGGTACCAGGACTCAGGCTCAGCCTTGAAACTGGTAGATGCCAGCACACGCTCCTGGATCTCACCGGAGGCACCTGCGTCTCTGTAGCTTAGTTCCAGCCTGGCATTAAA